>JAHFOZ010000643.1 GCA_023261405.1 Planctomycetota bacterium | reverse complement strand
ACCTGCGGCCAGATCTTCTACGACTTCTACTGGAGTTCCGGGTTCCTCCCGTCGCGCTACCAGGGGGTGAAGTTCCGGGGGAGCGGCGACCCGGTGCCGTATCTTTCGAATCCCGACGGGATGAGCGCCGGGACGCGGCGGGGGATGCTGGACGACCTCGCTCGGCTGAACGGGATGAAGCTGCGCGACACGGGGGACCCCGAGATCTCGACGCGCATCGCCCAGTATGAGATGGCGTACCGGATGCAGTCGAGCGTGCCGGAGCTGGCGGACCTCTCGAAGGAGCCGGCGGACGTGCTGGCCCTCTACGGCCCGCAGGCGAAGGAGAAGGGCACGTTCGCGCACCACTGCCTCATGGCGCGCCGGCTGGTCGAGCGGGGCGTGCGCTTCGTCCAGGTGATGCACGCCGGCTGGGACCAGCACAACAGCCTGACGACGGAGCTCTACACCCAGTGCAAGGACACCGACCAGCCGAGCGCGGGCCTGGTGCTGGATCTCAAGCAGCGCGGCCTGCTCGAGGACACGCTGGTGGTCTGGGGCGGCGAGTTCGGCCGCACGCCCTTCCTGCAGGGGAATCTGGGCGACCGTCCGCGCTGGGGCCGCGACCACCATCCCTACGCCTTCACGCTGTGGATGGCCGGCGGCGGGATCAAGCCGGGCACCACCTACGGCGAATCGGATGACCTCGGCGTCAACGTGGCGGCCAAGGCCGTGCACGTCCACGACTTCCAGGCGACGCTCCTTCACCTCCTGGGCATCCAGCACGAGCGCCTGACCTTCCGCTTCCAGGGTCGCGACTTCCGGCTCACGGACGTCCACGGGCAGGTGGTGAAGGACGTCCTTGCCTGATCCGATCCGGGGACGCCTGAAACCTCACTCGTCCTTCTTCGGCTTCGTGAGGTCCTCGATGTCCCGCGTGAAGGCGACGTAGGCCACGCTCATCTCGTCCGTGGTGTTCACGCCGAAGCGGACGGGGCGCGGGGGGTGGTTGGGGTTCCGCGGGTTCTCCGCGCGGTTGTCGAACCAGGAGGTCACCACGACGAGCGTGCCGCGCGGCAGCGCCACCGGCTCCTCGAAGAAGTAGGACTCCTGCCAGTTGAAATCCCAGTCGTCGATCCGCACCAGCGTCTTCCGCGTGCCGTCCTTGAAGCGGGCGGTGACGTCGATCTCGCGGCCGAGGAGGTGCATGTGCGGGATGACCGCGTGCGCGTGCAGGTCCTCGGGCACGCCCCACACCGAGGTCACGGGGTGGCGGGCGGCGCCGGCGGGGATCTCGAACGTCATGTCGAGCACCACGTTCGACCGCACCTTCTTCGTCACCGGGCCCTTCGCGAAATAGAGTCCCACGCGCGTGCGGTCCCGCTCGACCCGCCCCGACTTGTGGTAGTGGACCTCCATGACGAGGTCGGCGCCCTTCGGGAGCAGGCGGCCCACGCCCGGCGGGAGGGCGCGGACCTGCATCCCGGGCCCCCAGCCGCCGAGATCGCCCGCAGGGAAGAAGCCGGGCCCCGTGCCCTGGGAATCGAAGCCGATCCCCGGGTCCGCCTCGTCCTTCCGCCGCCCGGTGCCCGAGGCGTCGATGTACGTCATGATGTGGTGGACCACGGCGGGAGTGCCCGGCTTGAACTCCGCCGCCGTCACGTAGCGGTCCTCGCTCAGGCCGGTCGGGAGCACGAACGCGCGGTAGACGTCCGCGCCGCGCGCCTCGACCTCGTAGTCTGCGGGAGGTTCGAGGATGAGATCGGGCGGCCCGAGCGCCCAGCCGTCGGGAAAGTTCGGGGCGGGGGGCGCCTGGCGCAGGTCGCCCGGCGGCGCGCCGCCGTCGGCCCAGTCGGAGAGGACCCGGATCTCCTCGTCGCTCAGGCGCCGCTCGTTCGCGTAGGCCACGTCGCGCGAGACCGGCTTCCATGGCGGCATGCGGCGGCTCGCGACGTACTTCTTGATCTCGGGGGCCCACGCGCTCGCGTCCTCGTAGCCTTCCAGGGAGAACGGGCCGATCTGGCCCCGGCGGTGGCAGCGGAGGCACGCACGGTTGAGGATGGAAGCCGCGTGCCGGGCATACGTGACCTCGCCCCGGGCGGGGCCCGCCGCCGCGCGCTTGATCCGGC
>JAHFOZ010000302.1:2440-6662 GCA_023261405.1 Planctomycetota bacterium | reverse complement strand
CGACCTCACCCTCGGCGGCCGCGCTCACCTCGATCAGCGGGCCGCGGAAGGCGGCCGAACGGGAGGGCACCAGGCCCTTCAGCACGGGGTCGTCGAACAACTCGTGTTCCGTCCACGCGAGCCGGGCCGTGGACGCCTTGGGACGGTCGCGGAACGAGACGCCCATGAGGTCGGCGAGGACGAAGTCCTTCCGCGGTCGCCCCAGTTCGTCGGCGAGCGACGTCTCCCCCGTGGCCACGAGACCGCCCCCGCCCTCGACGAAGCGCCGGATCGCGGCGGCCTGGGCGTCCGAGAGGGCGGCCGCGCCCGGGAGGAGGAGGACGGAGAACCGGCGCAGGTCGTCGGCGCCCAGCTCCCAGTCGTTCACGAGGGACATCGGGAGGTGCTCCTCCAGGGCCATGCGGAACGCGCCGTAGACATGGGGAAGGAACAGTTCCGGGATCTTCCGCCACGCGTGGAACTGGCGCGTCTGCTCGCTCACGAGCATCGCGGCCCAGGGGAGGGGACGGGTGCGGGTGATCCAGCGCGACCGCCGGCCCACCTCCTCGAGCGCCGCGGCGGCGGAGGCCCGGTGTCCCGGCCAGCCGAAGGACTCGGCGGCGACGCATCCGTTGGTCACGGCGAGCATCGCGCGCGTGATCCGCTCGTGCGCGGGGAAGCTGTCGGTCCCGGCCGGGTTCCCGCGCGACATCAGGTACGCCTCCGAGGCGGCCGGGCGGCCTTCCGAGACGGCGCGCAGGTAGGCCGCGCCGAAGGCGGGCGCGACGCTCGCGCCCAGGTTGCTCTCGTCCATCCACCATTCCTGCATGGGCAGGTCGAAGACGCGGTTGAGCCGGGTGGGCATGGCCCGCGGGGAATGGAGGAGATGCCCGTAGCGGCCGGCGTTCACGGTCCACGAAAGGAGCGCCGCGTCCGCGTTCACCTCGCGGAGACGCCGGCGCAGCTTCCGGTAGTGGTCCACGAGTTTCTCGCCGCGCCAGACGAGATACTCGCGGTACTCGACGTCCTCGAGGTTCGCACGCGCCGGAAGGGGCCGCTTCCGCTCCCGCTGATGAGCCTCCTTGCAGGAGGGACAGAAGCAGATCGGGGGGTGGTAGTTGCCGTCGAACGAGAACCCGTCGATCTTGAAATCCCGCACGAGTTCCGCGCAAACCTCGATCAGGTGGTCGCCCCACGGACCCAGGTTGCAGGGGTTCCGGGTGCCCAGGTTGTCCTCGCGCGGCTCGACCTTGAGGACGGCGCCGGAGTCGTCGGGATGGATCCTCCAGTCCGGGTGCTCCCTTACGAGGGACACGGGGGGGAAGGGGGGCAGACCCAGCGAGAGTTTCATCCCCCGCGCGTGGCATTCGTCCACGAGCGTGCGCAGTCTCTTCGCGTCCTCGTCGGACAGCCCGCCCCCGTCCTTCCGGAGCGGATGGTACGGCCACACGAGGTTCGTGTGGAACACCTGCACGCCCGCCCGGGCGGCGGGTTCGAGGTCGTCCCGGCCGCCGAAGGCCATGCGCGTGACGTCGTGGACCCAGGCCGGCACGGGTGGATCGGCGGGCGCCGGCGGCGCAGCGTCCTGCACCAGGACCGGGGCGGCGGCCATCGCCCCCGCCTGCCGGAGGAACTCCCGCCGCGAGGATCGCATCGGCTACTTCTTCTTCCCCGGCGCCTCGCGGGAAAGCGAGAGGAACTCGAGGAGCGCTGCGATGTCCGCCTCGGGCAGGGCATCGACGAGGCCCGTGGGCATGATCGAGAGGGTGGAGCCCTTCAGGGCCTCGATGTCCTGCCGCTGAACGGCGTGGCTCTTCCCCTCGACGTCGAGGAGTTCGATGCTCGTCTGGGTCTCGGAGTCCATGCGGCCCGAGAGGACCTGGCCATCCTTCGTCTTGACCATCCAGACGCGGTAGTTGGCCTCGACGCTGCGGTTCGGGTCCACGATCTCGAGGAGCATTTCCTTCTTCGCGCGCGCCCCGATCCCCGTGAGGTCGGGGCCCACGCGACCGCCGGCGCCCGCCAGGGCATGGCACTTGGAGCAGAGCTGCGTGAACAGCTCCTTGCCGCGCGCGGCGTCGCCCGCGCGGTCCGCGGCCGGGAGGAGCTTCACGTACGTGGCCTCGCGGTCGGGGCTTGCGGCGCCGGGGCCGGCCGCCGCGAGCTTCGCCGCCCGGTCGGCCACGGACTTCTCCGGGTGGTTGCGCAACTGCTGCCAGTGCTCCGCCGCGAGCTCCGCGGCCTGGAGTTCGCGCCGCTCCACGCGGTCGAGGAGCGCGGCGGTCCAGGCTCCCTGGCGGAGCAGGACGCCGACCGCCTTCGCTCGCGCCACCGGGGTGAGGTCCGCCCAGCGGTCGAGCAGGAGGGAGCCCGTCTCCGCGCGGCGGCTCTCGGTCAGCGCTTCGACCAGCCCCGTCGAGAGGGCCGGAGGGGCGAGCGGCGAGAGAGGCGCGAGGACGGTGCGTACGCTCTCGGGCCGGTCGTCGAGACGGAGCAGGCGGCGCGCGGCCGAGGCCCGTTCGTCGGCGGGGCGCTTGCTGTCGGCCACCGAGGCCGCGAGCGACGCGGCGATCGGGGCCCAGTCGAACAGGTCCCTGCGCTCCCAGCGGTCCGCCAGGGCGAGCAGGTGCTCCTGCCCGTCCATCGGGAGGGACTTGAAGAGCTGCGTGAGAGATGCCTTGCCGGAGGCGGCGATTTCCGGGGCTCGACCGCGCGGCCAGCCGGAGGCCAGCCCTTCGAGGAGGAAGCCCGCGAGGGAAGGGTCGGCGGCCTTGAGGGAGGCCAGCAGGTCCAGGACGCTTTCGGCGGGCCCGCGCCTCGCGTAGCTCCGGGTGACGGCCGTCACCACGCCCCCGGCCTTCCCCCTGAGCGAGCGGCGCGAGAGCTCGACCAGCGAGACGTCGTCCCACCACGCCTCGCCCTTCGACTGGCCCCAGCCTCCGAAGAGGCAGTTGACGGTGATCTGCGAGACGCCCGTGGCCTCGAATTCCATCTCGATCCTCGTCCAGTCGGTCGTGCCCGTGACGGAAGCGCTGATGCCCTCGGGCTGGAGTTCGTGGATGTTGAGGAGCGCGCCGCGGCCGGTGTTCTTCGCGAGGCCGCTCGTCTTCACCCATGCGGTGAGCCGGTAGCGGGCGCCGGGGGTGACTTTGACCGTGGTGCTCCAGCTCGCGTCCGAGCCCTGGGTCGAGATGATCTTCGCGCACTTGCCCGAGCGCCCGTTCTCGTCCATCGAGTGTTCCGCGCGGCCGCTGTACGTGACCTTGCGCCAGCCGGTGGCGGTCTCGAAGGCGCCGGCCGTGATGAGGTTCTTTGAAGCCTGGGGCGCGGCGACGCCGTCGGTCTTGAGTCCCGCGAGGGAGGCGGCGAGGAAGCCCGCGTCGTGGCGAGCGGCGGCGGCGGTGACGGCGTCGGGGAGCCACTTGTCGTCGGAGTTCGCGGGATTGCGCAGGGCGGCGAAGACCGCGGCGCCGGCTTCCTTCGACGGAGGCATCTCGGAGAGCGCCAGGAGCGCGGCGAGGCGGACCTGCGCCTCCGCATCCTCGAGGAGCGGGAGGACGGCGGTGATGGAGCCCTCCACGCGGGGGAGCACCTCGAGCGCATTCCGGCGGACGCCGGCGGACGGATGCTTGAGCGCGGCGAGGGCGAAGGCCGGATCGAGGTCGCCCAGACCGTCGAGGGCGCGCAGGGCGTGGATCGCGGCGGGGGCGTCGGACAGGGCCTCGAGCGCGCCCTTCGCCGACGTGTCGCGCCGTTGCACCAGGAGTCGCTGGGCGTGCATCCGCCAGAAGAGATTGTCGTTCTTGAGCGCGGCGGCCTGGTCCGCGGTGGTCGCCAGGGCGGGCGGCTTGGGGAAGGAGGCCCCCCTGGGGAAGACGCGGTAGACGCGACCGTGGGTCTTGTCTCGGAGTTCGATCTCGTAGGCGTTGCCCCGGCCGTTCTTGAAGCCGGCCGGGACCGGGTTGTGCTGGACGATGTAGTTGTACCAGTCGAGGACCCAGACGGCGCCGTCGGGTCCGACCTCGGCGGCGATGGGAGCAGTCCACTCGTCGTCGCTGGCGAGCAGGTTGTGGGTGGTGTTGGAGCGGAAGTTCGCGCCCTCGGCGCGGATCTGGAAGACGGCGCAGAGGTGGCCGGTGGGCTCGCAGACGAAGGCGGCGCGGTTCCAGTACTCCTTCGGGAAGAGGCGGGCGGTGTAGAGGGCATGGCCGGCGGCGGCGGTGAAGCGGCCGTGATGGTCCAC
>JAHFOZ010000302.1:0-2430 GCA_023261405.1 Planctomycetota bacterium | reverse complement strand
ACCTTGTCGGGGACGGGATGGAAAGGGTCGTTGTCGGAGATCCCGTTGAGCCGCGCGGCCGTCCATCCGCCCACGCGCTCGTAGTAGCGGTTGGCGATGGGCATGTACTCGCTCGGATTCCCGTTGGCCGTCGAGCCGAAGACGATCCCCTCCTCGCTCAGGCCGAGACCCCACGAGTTGTTGTTCGTGGATCGGATGAATTCCAGTTCGGACCCGTCGGGCCGGAAGCGGAAAAAGCCCATGCTGAAGCGGTGCTCCTGGGCGCCGACCTTGCCCGCGAACCCCGAGTAGCCCACGATGCCCCAGATCCAGTTGTCGAAGCCCCAGCGCAGGTTGCTCGGTCCGGCGTGCGTGTCGCCCGTGCCCCAGCCGGAGAAGAGGACCTTGCGCTCGTCGGCCTTGTCGTCGCCGTCGGTGTCGCGGAGGAGGAGGGTATGGGGCGCCTGGACGACGATGACGCCGCCCTCCACGGGGCAGAGGCTGGTGGGGATGGAGAGATTCTCCGCGAAGACGGTGAATTTGTCGGCGCGGCCGTCGCCGTCCGTATCCTCGCAGATCTTGATGCGGTCCCGGCCCGCGCCCTCGGGCTTCATTTCGTTGGGGTAGTCGACGGATTCGGAGACCCAGAGCCGGCCACGGGCGTCCCACGCGAGGGCGATGGGCTTCGTGATCTCGGGCTCGGAGGCGAAGAGTCGGGACTCGAAGCCCTCGGGGACCTGGACGTGCCTGGCCGATTCGGCGGGGTCCACGGGCTTCTGCATCTTGCGCCAGGGCTCGCCGAGCTTGTGGCTCCCGGCGTAGAAGGGGACGTTCGCCTCCTGGTATTCGAAGGGTTTGAGGTCGGCGCGTTTTTCCTGGAGGGCGGCGGGGGCGCGCCCGGCGGCCCAGCGGATCCCCTGCTCGATCTGCTTGTGGAATCCGGGGTTGGACCAGGTCCGCTCGTCGTGGCCCCACGCGGTGTAGAACACGCGTCCCGCGCCCTGGGTGCGGACCCAGGTCCACGGTTCGCCCTCGCGTGTCGCGAGGACGGTGCGCTGCTCCTCGTTGTGCTTCGCGTGGACGTAGGTCTCGTCCCAGCTCTCGAACTCGGGGACGTCCTTCATCGCGGGGTGGTCGGTACGCGCGATCTTCGCCCGGAAGGTGCCCGTCCCGTGGCTCTTGAACTGGGCGCCCATGAGCGCAACGACCTTCTCGGAATTTCGGAAGCAGTAGGAGGCGCAGTGGATGGGAATGAAGCCCTTTCCGCGTTCGACGAATCCGAGGAGGGCCCTTTCCTGGGTGGGGGTGATGGAGTCGATGTTGGCGTAGAGCGCCAGGGCGTCGTAGCCGGAGAGGATCTTGGGGTCGAGGTCGTCGGCGCTCGCGGTCCAGGTGAGGGAGATGCCGCGCGCGGCGAGGACCGGCTGGAGCTGGCGGAACCGCTCCTCGGGCTTGTGATGGCCCGCGTCGCCGAGGAAGAGGACCTTGACCTCGTCGTCCGGGGCCGCGGCCCCGAGGAGGAGGGCGAGAGCGGCAAGGGCAGGGGCCCGCAAGGTCATGTCGGTCTCCGATTCGTTTCCGTCGGCGTCCGTGTTCCTTGAAGGGTAGAATACGACGAGACGGCCGCCTATTGTACACAGAAACACATCCTGAGGATCGCGAGCCGCGGTCCCCGCGTAGTGTTCCGGGCATCCGCAAGGGAGGAAACGATGATCGATTCGTCCAAGGCGACCCGTCGAGCGTTCCTGGGCGCCGCGGGACTTGCGATGGCCGGCACCGCTGGAGGAGACGGACATCGCGAAGACGCTGGAGGAGCACGGCCGCCACACCGCCTATGTTCATCTGGCCGACGGAGAGGCCCGCACGCGCCCCGGCTCGCTTCCCTTCGACTACCGTCCGGGCTTCCGCAGCCTGAAGAAGCACGGATTCGGCGGCTGGCTCACGATGGAGTTTCGGCTCGCGACGGGTGAGGACGCGCCCTCGGCGCTCGCGAAGGGGCTGGAGTACATCCGCAAGCAGTGGGACGAGGCGTAGCACTTCCCGCATTTTCGGCTAGAGTAGGGCCCATGAGCGCCGGTCGTCCCAGGCCGATCACCCTCCGCAAGAATCTTGCGGGCGCCCTGCGCCGGGGACACCCCTGGGTCTTCCGGGATGCGCTGGAGCGGCCGCCCGAGCTGGCCAGCGGGACGCTGGTCGAGCTGCGCGCGCGTGACGCCCGGCCGCTGGCCGTCGGGTTCTGGGACGCCCGTTCGCCCATCGCGGTGCGCGTCCTGGAGACAGGTCCGTTGCCCGACCCGGACGCGGCCGTTCGCGCGAGGCTCCGCGCGGCGCTCCAGGCGCGTCTCGAACGGATCGACCGTGCCGCCACCACGGCGTTCCGCTGGGTGCATGGGGAGGGGGACCGGCTGCCCGGGATCCATGTCGATCTCTACGATGACGTCGCCGTGGTCC
>JAHFOZ010000301.1 GCA_023261405.1 Planctomycetota bacterium | reverse complement strand
AATCCAGATCCTCCTCTCGAACACGTACCACCTGGCCCTGCGCCCGGGGGAGGAGACGGTGGCTCGACTCGGTGGACTCCATTCCTTCATGGCCTGGGACGGGCCCATCCTCACCGACAGCGGCGGCTACCAGGTCTTCAGCCTGGCGGAGCGGCGCCGGATCGACGCCGACGGCGTGACGTTTCAGTCGCACCTCGACGGCGCCACGCTGCGATTCACCCCCGAGCGCGTCGTGGAGATCCAGGAACGGCTGGGGAGCGACATCCTCATGCCCCTCGACGAGCCGATCCCCTTCCCGCCGGAACCCCGGGCCGCCCGCGCGGCGCTGGACCGGACGCACGCCTGGTGGAAGCGGTCCCGCACGACGAAGGGGGCTCTCTTCGGGATCGTCCAGGGGAGCGTGCTGAAGGAGCTCCGGAGGGAGTCGGCCGAGGCGATCGCCTCCGCCGACCCGCCCGGGTTCGCGCTGGGCGGCTTCTCCATGGGCGAGCCGGCCTCGCAGATGGACGAGGTGGTGGCGTACACGGCGTCGGTCCTCCCGGAGGAGAAGCCCAGGTACCTCATGGGCGTGGGCACGCCCCGGGACATCCTGGCCGCCGTGCGCGCCGGGGTGGACATGTTCGACTGCGTCCTGCCCACGCGCATGGGAAGGACCGGCACGGCGTTTACCTCCAACGGCCCGCTCAAGATCCGCAACGCCCGCTTCACGCTCGACGAGAGCCCCCTGGACCCTTCCTGCGAGGCCCCCTGCTGCCGCCGCTACACACGGGCCTACCTCCGGCACTGCTTTTCCACCGACGAGATGCTGGGCCCCAAGCTCGTCTCGCTCCACAACGTCGCGTATTATGGTAAGCTGATGCAGAGGATCCGGGCGGCGATCCGCGAGGGCAAGCTCGAGGAGGTGAGGCCGTGAGCTGGGGCAAGCCATTGTTCTGGAGCCTGCTTCTCCTCGGGGGCGCTGGATACGGGCTCTGGTGGCTCGACACGTGCCCCGTCACCTACGTGGACGACCGCGGGTTCAGCGTCGATTTCCCCCGGGGATGGGACACCAAGAAGGAGGGGGAGGAGATCATTTCCTCGGGGCTGCTGTCCTCGGGCGGCGGGGGGTCGGGGAACGCCACGTTCCATCCCCACACCGGCTCCGTCGACTGGCCCACGGCGGGGCTGAGCTGCCTGGGCGGGATCGTCAAGTGGCACGAGCTGAACCTCATCGACGAGAGGCCCGGCCTCCTGGCGCTGTTCGAGAGGGACGGCCAGAAGTGCATCGGGGCCGTGGTGGACCGGGGGGACGGCTTGATTGCGTGGTCCGTCTCCTGCGACCCCAGGTACTTCGACCAGAACCGCGGGTATTTCGAACGCTGTGGAGGCGGGATCCGATGCAACGCAAAGGAATAGCCGTCCTCGCCCTTCTTGCCCTCGCGGGCTGCGCCTCGCCCCTCACTCGGGGCAAGCGCGACTACCGGGACGCGATGACCCGGCTCCCGGCCGATCCCATCACCGCCCGGGACGAATTCGCCGGCGCGGAGGCGCAGCTCGGGGAGGCCCTCGCGGATCCCGACCTCAAGCTCTCGGAGCGCGTGCTTGCGATCTCGCTCCGTGTCCGCTCGCTCATCGAGCTGGACCGCCACGGCGAGGCCGGCGACGCGGCGACCGCGAAGCCGCAGGGGTATGATCCCGAGGTGCTGTTCCCGGGCGACCCGGTGGGGCTCTCCCTCATGCGCGCCAGCGCGCTCGACCCCGAGCGCGCCTACGCGGAGCTGCTCCTGCTGGAGAAGGAGGCGCCCACGCTGCGCACGCGCCTGCACGCGGCCTGGGCGCAGGTTCACGTCCTCGGCCGGATCGGCACGCCGAAGGCGCGGGCCGAGGCGGTCCGGATCTGCGACCAGCACGCCGGGAAGATCGACTTCGACGCGCTCAAGAAGGGGCTCGCGGGGAACTGACCCCGGCCCAGGTATACCACAGTCCCCTCTGTTTCCTCCGTGTCCTCTGTGGTAAGCCACTCCGGCGGGGGCTCAGAACGGCGGGGGCGAGTCGACCGTCACGATCGCCTGCTCGTAGGTGTCCTTGCGAAGTTCCTTGAGGAAGCGGCTCGGGCGCTGGATCACGCCGGAGAGGGACCGCTCGTCGGCGATGGTGGGATGCACGAGGTAGAGGCGGTCCTTCGCGCGCGTCACCGACACGTAGAAGAGCCGGCGCTCCTCCTCCTCCCCGCCCTCCTCCCGGAGCGCCCGCCCGTCAGGGAACTTCCCGTCCACGAGCCAGAGCACGAAGACCGCCCGCCATTCCAGGCCCTTCGCCTGGTGCACGGTGGAGAGGACGAGGGCGTCCTCGGCCTCCTCCTCCATCGCATCCTTCCCCGCCACGCCCGAGGTGAGCGCGAGCTCCGACAGCAACTCCTCCGAGCTCGCGAAGCGGATCGAGAAATCGGCGAAGCGGCGGATGTCGTCGATCCGCGCGGAGAAATTGGCGAAGGTGGACTGCAGGTGATCCTCGTAGCCGGATTCCAGGACTGCCCGGATCATCTCGGCCGGGGTCGTGGACAGCGCGCGGAGCTTCCCCACCAGGCCGATGAGGTCGTCCCACCCCTTCTGGGCCGCCCTGGGGATACGGCCCTTCACGTCTCCGAATGCATCCTTCTCGATCAGGCCCCAGACCTTTTCCGCGGTGGCCTTCCCCACGCGCGGCACGAGCTTGAGGATGCGCTTCCAGGCCAGCTCGTCCTTGCCGTTCGTCGCCACCTTGAGGTACGCCGCGACGTCCTTGATGTGGGCCTGCTCGAAGAAGCGCAGGCCGCTGCGGACCTGGAAAGGGACCTGCCGGCGGGTGAGCTCCATCTGGAGTTCCATCGAGTGGTAGTGCGCGCGGTAGAGGACGGCGATGTCCCTGAGATCGAAGCCCTCGTCGCGCAGCTCGAGGAGCTGCTGCACTGTGAACCGCGCCTGCTCCAGGGGGTCCCCCGCAGCCACCACCTCGGGGAGCCCGCCCGCGGGCCGCACGGCGCGGAGCGTCTTTTCGAACTGCCGGGTATTGTGGCGGATGCTGGAGTTTGCCAGCGCCAGGATTTCGGGGACGGACCGGTAGTTGGTCTCGAGCTTGTAGACCTGCGTGCCCGGGTGACGGTCCGGGAAGCCGATGATGTTGGCGAAATGCGCGCCGCGGAAGGAGTAGATGGACTGCACGTCGTCCCCCACGGCCATGAGGTTGCCGCGCTCGCCGGCCAGGAGTTCCACGATCTCCGACTGCAGGCGGTTGGTGTCCTGGTACTCGTCCACCAGCACGTAGCGCCAGAGCTTGCGCTGAGCCTCGCGCACCTCTTCGTGCTTCCTCAGCAGGTCGCGCCAGGCGACCAGGAGGTCGTCGAAGTCCACGAGGTTGAGGTCGTGCTTGCGGGCGGAGTAGCGGTTGCAGGCCCGGAGCATCTCGTCCTTCACTTCGAGGAACATGAGGTAGCGGGACTGGATGAGACGATCGAGGGGGACGTCGGTGTTCCGCGCATAGCTGAGGATGTCCAGGAGGACGTCGCCCTTGGGGAAGGTCGCGGCCCCCTCGTCCCGGCGGTGGGCGGAGGCCAGGTCGTCCATCAGCTCGCGGGCGTCCTCGCGATCAAGGATCGTAAAGTTTGGCCGGAGCCCGGCGAGGTCCGCGTGGCGGCGGAGGACCAGGTTGCCCACGTGGTGGAAGGTGCCGCCGGTGATGCGGCGCACCTCGCCTTTGACGAGCGTCTCCACCCGGTGGAGCATCTCGCGGGCGGCCTTGTTGGTGAAGGTGAGCAGGAGGACCTGCTGCGGGGGCACCCCCGACTCCAGGAGCCGCGCCACGCGGTAGGTGAGCGTGCGGGTCTTGCCGCTGCCGGCGCCGGCGATGACGAGGATGGGGCCGTCTCCGGCCGTGACGACCTTGAGCTGCTGCTCGTTGAGCTCGCGCGCGTAATCCACCGCAAAAGCGGGCGCGCCGGACGGCTTGAGGACGTACTCTTTCACCCCATCTCCTCGAGCGGAGTATCCCCCCGCGAGGTGTCAGGTTGGGTCACGCCGGGTTACTTCTTCTCGGGCTCGGCCGGGGCGGCGGCGGGAGCAGCGGCGGGTTTCGCCGCGGCGGTGGCCCTGGCCGCGGCCTTTTTGGCGACCCGGTCGAGGGCCTTCTTCTGTTTGTTGAGCGACTTCGTCTTCTTCCGCAGCGAATGAACGTAGGGGTTGGCCTGGACTTTCTTGGCGCCCTGCGTAAGTTCGCCCATCCTCTTGCTGACCAGGTCCATGAGCTTGCCGTTCCGCACCACCTTCTGCTCGAACGTGAGGGGCGAAAGCAGGGACAGGCGGCGCTGGGCGCGCTTGAGGGACTTGCGGAGCTGGCGGCAGGTGGGGTCTTTTCTTGGGTCCTTGCCGGCGGTCTTCTGGTCCACGAGCTGCTTCTTGAGCCCGTCGATCTTCTTCACGAGGTCTGCCTTGGGGTCAGCCATGAGGGGCGTAGTCTAGGGATCGGCTTCTTTGAAATCAAGAAAAAACAGCGTCATCGCGACGGCAGGGTCCTGCGCGCGGCCGTCAGTCGGCGTGGATCCAGATCCCGCCGCGCAGCAGGTGGCCGCAGCCGGGACCGTGGGCATGATTCTCCGCGTAATAGACCGTGTTGCCACGGTAATAATGTCCGCAGCCGGCATGGCAGACGTGATGCGCGGGCACGACGACGACCCTGGCGGGGACGACATGGGGCGCCGGGGGCGCCATGACGTGCGGGCGGTGGTGGTGAATGCATCCCGGGATCACCAGGGCCGACGCCAGGACGAGGACCAGCCGCATTTTCACGGAAACCTCCTGGACGGGAGGGGATGTATCCCGCCAGCATCTAGAATACATCCCCGTACGCAGACTTCAAGGGTTCC
Organism: Planctomycetota bacterium; assembly: GCA_023261405.1. GTDB lineage: Bacteria > Planctomycetota > MHYJ01 > MHYJ01 > JACPRB01 > JACQFK01. The sequence goes on along the minus strand of JAHFOZ010000301.1, from coordinate 1,787 downwards.
GGCACGGAAGCCGTCCTCCCCAGGGCCTTCTGAAGCTGGAGCGCGTTCACCACGGCCTTGCCCTGAAAGTGGTTGTTGGTGATGACGAAGAGGCGGTCGGCCTTCATGGTCCGGACGGCCTCGATCCATCCCTGCAGCTCCTGCGGCGAGTAGAGGTAGTCGTACTTCTGGTCGCGCCCCGCGTCCTTGTCGAACCAGGCGCGCGCATTCCGGCCGTGGAGGCGGACGTACGCGACGGGGCCGGTGACCAGGCTTGTACCCGTGATGGCGGTGGACGAATTCGGCTGATCGATGTTGCAGAAGGAGAGGCGTGACTCGCGGAGGAAGTCGAGCGCGTCGAGCCAGGAGCGGTGGCGGATCTCGATTACGAGCGGGGCCCATCCTCCCAGGGCGTCGGCGACGCGGCGGATTCGGTCGCGCCCCTCCGGGGTGTCCTTGAAGAACCAGGGGAACTGCACAAGGATCGCGCCCAGTTTGCCCGCCTGGAGGAGTGGCGCGATCCCCTCCTGGAAGGTGCGCGCATCGGCCGTCCCGCAGCCCTCCGGGTCATGCGAGAATTTCTCCCAGGCCTTGACCGTGAAGAGGAAGCCCTCGGGGGTGCGGCGGGCCCAGCCTTCGCTCATGCGCGGCGCCGGCGGGCGGTAGAAGGTGGAGTTCACCTCGATGCAGCGGAAGAGGGAGGCGAGGTGCTGGAGGGGATCGAACCCAGGCGGGGCGGGGTCGGGGTAGACCTTCCCCTTCCAATCCTCGTAGGACCAGCCCGCGGGACCGATGAAGAACTCGGTCATGAAAACCCCTGCGGATTATACAATGGCCCGAGCGATGACCGCAGAACCTGGCAAAGCCCTGGAGACCCGGCTGCGGCTCCGCGAATCGGGCCGGATCCTGGTGACGGTGTCGGGGGGCTGCATGATCCCCACGCTCCGGGAAGGGCAGCAGGTGCTGGTGACCGTGAAGCGGCCTCGGGTGGGGGACGTGGCGCTGCTGGAGGCGCGGGGCTGGCTGGAGATCCATCGGCTGGTGGCGCGGATCGATGCGGGTCCGCGGGAGTGGTTCGTCCACATGGGCGACGGATCCTTCGAATTCGGCCTGGCGGGGCCGCAGGACATCCTGGGCCGGGTGGAGGTGGGGACGCGGAGGGGCCCGGCGGCGTGCCGAGCGCATCTCTGGGCGCTGGGGCTGCGGGTGGGGGCGCTGCTGCGGCGGATGGGGCTGCCTCTTTCGGGCCATTTTTGTTGAGTCGCCCCGTAAATCCGGGTACGATCTCCGTCACGTACTTGGACCTACAAGGGGAGACTGTCCTATGCGGCTGAGAGCGATCCTCCCGGCGGTCGTCGTGATCCTGACGGGATTCGGCTGCAAGCCCCCGCCGCTGACGCTGGTGGAGCCGGCATTCCGCAGGGAACTGCACCGCGCCTTCAACGCGCTCAACACGGAGGCGCAATCGCGGAAGGAAGGGCTGGAGCGGGGCCAGAAGCTGCAGAGCCGGAATCCGGCGATGGACCCGCCGACCGGAATGCTGTTCAGCACCTACACCTTCGACGACACGGCGTTCGTGGTGGAGAATTTCAAGTGCCGGACGTGCGGGACGACCCTGCTGATCTCCGTGCCGTCGGCGGAATTCCTGTGCCGTTCCTGCGGGCACTGTCCGTACAAGGATCACGGACCGGCCGGTCCCGGGAAGACGTCACCCTGCGACCTCTGCGTGGGAAAGGCGATGCCCAAGGAGCCCGACGCGAGCTTCTGCAACGAGGCTTTCTTCGAGAAGTTCCGGGACCAGGGGACGC
>JAHFOZ010000300.1:6103-6664 GCA_023261405.1 Planctomycetota bacterium | reverse complement strand
CGCTCCGGCCACAGGGGGACGGAGCGCAGGCGATTCGTGCCGTCCACCGCGAGGAAGTTGAGGCGCCGCGCCTCGGTGTGCACGAAGACGATCTCCCCGCCGGCCAGGCGCGGGACGATCTCGTTCCCCAGGGCCGCGTGGACGGGGTAGAGGCTCGTCTTGAGGGCGGGCGCGAAACGGCCGTCGGGCGTGGGGAGGAGGTCGACCCCCGCGGCCCGCTCTGGGGCCGTGGAGGGCGGGTACGGGAAGAGGGTCTTCACGTAGGTCCCCCTCTGGTCGAACTTCCGGAGCTGCCAGGGCCAGAGCCCGGAGTTCCCGTGGCTCCCCACCGAGGACATCAGCTTGACGTAGAGCTCGCCCGATGCGTCCGTGACGAGGCCGTTGACCGGCGCGCGGTAGGGCATCGAGACGACGCCCCCGGTGTAGGGGCTCCCGCCGATCATGCGGCCGAAGCGGACGCCCATGCCGGCCCGCACGCGGATGCGGAAGGGCCCGCCCTCCGCCGCGTTCCCGAGGTCGTCCTTCCCGTCCCAGGGGAGCCGCTGTTCGAGGCCCGCCTTG
>JAHFOZ010000300.1:0-6093 GCA_023261405.1 Planctomycetota bacterium | reverse complement strand
GATGGCGGACCACGCGGCCGCCGGCGTCGAGGACGGCGACCTCCACGTCGGCCGGCGCCTTGAGCGCGAACGAGACCGAGATCCCGTCGCCGCCCCGCGCGACCCGGGGCGGCGAGGCGAACTCCGGGTCGGCCCCCGCGCCGAAGAGGGCGCACAGAAGCAGGAGATTGCGGATCATCGCGTCCCTCCCTGCTTCTTACCCCGGCGGGGCGCGCGGAACTTCAGGTGCGCCCTGCCGTCATCGCCCCCCATCATCCGCTTCCTGGCCCCAGCAGGTGCTCTCCCGGACGATCGGAAGGGTGGAGCGCATGCTGATCCGGAAGGGGGCGCTGCTGGTGGAAAGACCCTGGTCGTGAATCCGGGCCCGAACGGCATGCTGTTCGAGGTGCAGAACAAATCGACTGCCAGGTCGTGTGGGCGATTCACCCGTACCCGCCGACGAAGCCAGCCGTCTTCGAGGTGACGCCCTTTAGGCCGGACAGTGGCGGGAGGCTCAATCGAGGACGTGGCATCGACGCTGGGTACGTCTGCCCCAATAATGCACATGGCACCCCCGCATTGGAGCCGCCCGTGTTTCCCCGTCCCAGGACTCCGCACCCAAGGTATGATGATCCTCTCCACATTGCTGGGGCGATCGGATGCAGTTATGCGCAGAGCAGAAGGAAGGCCCTGATGTCGAAAGCGGATGACCCGGCCTGGTTACGCACTCAACACACGATCCGCAAGCTCCTCCTGAATACCGGCAAGGATGCGCTCGTCTATGCGAAATCCGCCCTGGAAAACGAGGCGAGCGCACCGGAAAGGTTGACCGTGTTCTGGGAGAACGCCCGGAAGTTCTTCGAGGAGCATAATGCCAAGTCGTAAATGAGAGAAGGCCTGGACTCGTTCTTGTTAAGGTGTTCGAGGTCGGAACTCAAACGGGGACCGGGGGCGCATCAGAATCCGGCTCCCAAGTAACGGGCGCGTCTCTTGAGCCACCGGAACGTGTTGTGAGAAAGACGCGCCGACACCAATTGAAACTGACGAGACCATGCCAAAGGCGAAGTTGACAGTGGAGAAGAGAGCGGCCCTGCGCGAAGAGATCAAGCGCGGCTTGAAGGCGGGAACTCCGAAAACGCGCATCTTCGAGAAGCTCGCCAAGAAGTACGGCGTATCCCCGGAAACGATCCGTTACCACCTGAACGGTCTGAAGAAGAAGGCGCGCCCCGAGCCAAAGAAAAGGATAGCCCAGGGATCGCCTAAAGCCGCAGGAGCTCCCACGAAGGGGAAGGCGCCGCGCAAGGCAAAGAGAGCCGTGGCCCGCCAGGCCCGGAAGACTTCGCTGAAGGCGACATCGAACGGCCGTGCGAACCTTCGTGTGGCGGATGCCGTCAGAGGGCTCACGGCCAAGGATCTGGAGCGCGCGCTGGAGGCAAGGAAGCTCCTTCCGGAGATCGATGCAAGCCGCGCGAGCGCGGCGGATCTTCGGGGCAAAACGCGGGAGGCCTGGCTCCATGCGGCGCGCCTGAAGCGGCAATTCAAGAAACTGGTTCGATGACGAGCGCCTGGCATGGGAACGGCGGTATCCGCACGAGGACCTGCGGGAGCGCCGGCCGACGCCCGGAACGCGCCCGCTTCATGATCTTAAGCGACAAGCCGCGACGCGCGAGGGTGAAGATGCGGCCCAGGACGCCGACGGCGTTCCTCCAGATCCACGGGGTGGGGATGGCGAAGCTCGAGAGGTCCGGCGAGACCTTCCTGACGGTGATCCACCCGCGGGCCGGGAGGCCGCCGGCATGATTTCCTTCGGAGAGGCCGAGGACTGGGCCGCGGAGTTCGCGGAATCGACGCCCTTCTCGTTCCTCCCCGATGCGGCGAAGGAGCGCGCGCCGGCGGTGTGCGCGGGATTCCTGCGCCGGGCGGGCGAGGCGACCGAGGCGGCCGCGCGCCGGGTGATGCTGGAGGAGATGCCCTCGCTCGATCTCCCGCCCGCGACGCGCGAGGCGGTTCCCGAAATCCTGGGGGCTTTCCTCGAATGGCTCCAGGATGCCGGGCGACTGGGAGGCGGCCGATCCCTCGCCCGCTTCATGGGAGCCCTGGCCCCCGCATACCGCGAACGTTGCGCTCCGCAGGGTGGCCTCCGAATCCCGCCCGTAGTCCACAAGACGCCTGAGATCGGGCGGAACGACCCCTGCCCGTGCGGCAGCGGGCGGAAATACAAGAAGTGCTGCGCGAAGTGAGGCGAAATCGTCTCCGTGATTGACATCGCGGTTCTTCAGTAGGTCTTCATGGCCTTCGGCCACCCCTGGGGATGAAAGTGGGACGTCTTGTCGCTTGGACGTCCCATTTTCGAGGTAGACGTGGAAGTTCTCAGGCCACGACCTCCCGCGCTCGCGTCGCGGGGTCGTCGGGGACCGTTTCGTCTTGAGCGTCCCCGCGCGGCCCGCGAGGCCTGTCAGGCCCCTTCCGTGACGTCGCGCCCGACCTCCCGCTTCTCCGCGGGCTTTTGGCGCCGTATAATCCTCTCCAGGGGCGTGGGCCGCCTTTGTGATCCTACCCGCAACTTTATAAGCAAGGGTAGAGTAAGCTCGGAAAGTCCGGCAGGCAAAACGGAGGACCCCATGAGAAACGCGAAGATCGGTCTCCTGATGGGCGGGGCGGTGGCAATCCTGTCGATGGGGGCGTGGGCCCAGGAGGCCCCGAAGGCCGATCCGCTCAAGGCCCAGATCGATGCGCTCAAAGCCCCCAAGGTGGCCTGGCGCGAGATTCCGTGGCGATCGTGCCTCGTGGACGGTCTCCGGGAGTCCGCCGAGAAGAAGAAGCCTGTACTCCTTTGGGTCTTCATCGACCGGCCGATCGATGACAAGCGCTGCTGAGTCTTCGCGGGTGCCGCCCGTGGGGCGGTGTTCTCGAACCCCGAAGTCGTCCGTCGCGCCAACTCCGAGTTCATTCCCGTAGCCCTCAAGGCGGTCACGGTCAACTTCCCTCCCGACAGCGAAGAGGGCCGGCTCTACCGCGAAATCGGGCGCTCGAAGGTAGCGCCCCAGGGCATCTGCGTGGCCAATTCCGCGGGCAAGGTCCTCGCCTGGACGGCCATGTTCGACAACAATGCGAGCGTCCTGGGCTTCCTCGACTATACCCTCAAGCGCTATGGGAGCCACCCGGGCGCCGAAACTGCCGTGGCCGCGGAGCGCTTCGTGATGTATCCGAGTGGGAAAGGGCCGGACGTGGCCGACAGCGGCCAGCCTCTCGCCATTCCCCTTAAGCACCATGACGGTGAACGCTGCCTGGGCGCGCTCGGCGTCCCCGAAGGGACGCTGAGGGGCCGGACCTGGGGGCGCGCGTTCAAGGACGGGAAGCCTCTGGGCGACACGACGCGGCAGGAGAACTACATCGAAGACCGCTTCGAGGTCTTGGCCGATGCGCAGGAGGCCCTGGCTCGGGCGCTCGCTTCCGCGGGCAAAGGCCTCTTAGAACTGCCGGAAGGTCTCTCTCGTTCGCTCGTTTCGACCGCCCACCTCGGAATGCTCGACGTCAATCCGCTCGGCGCTCACGGGGGCCAGAACGACCGGAAGGAGTGGAGCTTCCGGGGCCAGAAGGACGGGGATCGGGTCCGCTTCGAGGGAACTTCGCTCCTGGCGGACAGCGAGACCCGCGTGGACGGCGCGCGCTGGAGCCACGAGGTCAAGCTCTCGTGGAAGGTCTCGATCGAAATGAAAGGCAACCGCATCACGAGGCTCCTCGCCGTGGCCGACGGGCACGAGAAGCTCAAGTGGGGCAACGTGAACATCCGGGAAGGCCAGAGCGAGGTGGCGAGCCTTACCGGAGGCCGCCCGATTGATTTCGACGGCGAGGTCCGCTACGGGTTCGAGGGCCGGCCGGCCGCCGCCCACGAGATCGGCTCGAGCCCGGAGGTCGGGCCAGCTCAGGCCCTTGAGAGCGATCTACCGTCCAAGATGCAGAAGTTTCAGGCTGCGCTAAAGCGTGCCCAGCAGGAGGGGAAGGATCTCTCCGAGGTCGGGAAGATCATGGAAGGGCTCGAGGCGCTCATGAAGGAGGGCAAGTCCAAGGAAGCCGGGGAGCGGCTGGATCGGGCGCTCAAGCTCCTGGCAGGTGAAAGCGGACAGGCCGCGCCCCCCGGGGACGTCCCCGAGTCGCTCCAGGCGAAGATCCAGCAGCTTCACGAGGCGATCCAGGCGCAGGAGCAGCGGCAGAAGGAGATCGAGCGCGAGATCCAGAAGTTCCCGCCCCTCGTCCAGAAGGGCGACTTTGCCGAGGCCGAGAAGCAGATCGACCGGATCCTGGAGCTCCTCAAGAAGCGCTAACCTGTGGCAAAATCGTGCGGCGCTTGCATGACACCCTCCTCAGCGGCCCTGCAGGAGGTGGATCGCTTGGTCGAGCTGGGCCTCGGCCTTTGCAGTCTTCCCCTGGCGCATCAGGGGGTCGAACTCCTCCATGACCTTGCCGATTGCCGCGGGGTCCCGACCTCCCCGCTGCCACGCCTCGATGCCGCGCCAGACGGCCTCCATCTTCTGCGGCATCCGCTCCGGGAACCCCGAGGGTTGAACGGGCGCGGCCTTGGCGCAGCTCCCGTGACGTTACGATAGGGAGTATGGGCTCTCGCGAACTCCGGCTCGGCCTCTTGGGACGAACGCTCCTCTTCCCGGACGAGCGCCCCTTCTGCCTCGCCTGCGGACGGCGTCCGCTCGCGACCCGGATTGCCTCCTTCACCGACGTGGAGTTCGCCGACCGCGAAACATCCGGCGTGAACACGCTCCTCAACTTCGTCCACCCGGTGCTCGGCTGGGCGAACCGGGAGCGGATGGTGTCGTTCAAAATCGACGCGCCCGTCTGCTGGATCCACTTCCTGCGCGGACGGGTGGTCGACCTCGCGATGATCGCGCTCTTCGTCCTCGCGCTCGTCCTTCTCCTCGTCCTGTCGATCCAGGGTGTGATCCCGCGACGGCCGGGCGAGCTGGGCGCCGCGCTCAAGGCGGGCCTCGTCGCCTTCCTGATCCTGGGCGCCTGGTTTGCCTACCGGTTCCGCTCGAAGAGGGCAATCCTCCCCTGCCAGGGGCGGCGCGAGAGCCGCGACCGCGTGGTACTCTTGTACGAGGGCGAGGCGCCCGGAACGAAATGACGGTTTCAGGAGACCCCCCATGGCCGGCCGCGGTTAGGGGAGCTCGGGTTCGTCGGAGTCTTCCGGATTGCGAGCTTTCATCCGAGGTATCAGTTCGCCGGTACGGGGCCCGATGACGTCACGAATCGCACCAACCGATCTTCCTACCCCGTGCTCCATCATTTGCGCGAGGCAAGCCTCGAGCGCGCCGTGGCGGACTTTCCCGACGCCGCCCACATTCCCCAATGGAATATCGAGACCGTGCGCCGCCTGGGGCCTTCGGCATCGCCCACCCCGGGCCCTGCGGCCGCCGGGCGAGGGCGCCTGCTACCGGCGGGTCCTCAATCCCGGAGTTCCTCCTTTTTACCGGTGACAGGAACCGCCATCCCTTCCATGAACCCCTTGAGCATCCGGGATCGGATCGGGTGCTGCAACTTCCGGAGCGATTTCGCCTCGATCTGGCGCACGCGTTCCCGGGTCACCTTGAAGATCTTCCCGACCTCCTCCAGGGTGTAGGTGTAGCCGACGCCTAGCCCGTAGCGCAGCTTGATGATCTCGCGCTCGCGGAACGAAAGCGTCTGCAGGGTCATCTCGATCTTGTCCTTGAGCATCCGGTGCGTTGCGACCGAGACGGGGTTCTCAGCCGACTCGTCCTTGATGAAGTCCCCGAAATATGAGTCGTCGCCCTCGCCGATGGGCCGGTCGAGCGAGATCGGGTACTTGGAGATCTTGAGGACGTGCTGGGTCTCTTCGAGCGAGATCCTGGATTCGTTGGCGATCTCCTCGAGCGAGGGTTCCCGGCCGCTCTGCTGGGTGAGCTTCCGGGCCACCTGGCGGATCTTCGTCATCGCCTCGAACATGTGGACCGGGATGCGGATCGTGCGGGCCTGGTCGGCGATGGCGCGCGTGATCGCCTGCCGGACCCACCAGGTGGCGTAGGTGGAGAACTTGTAGCCGCGGCGGTACTCGTACTTCTCGACCGCTCTCATCAGGCC
>JAHFOZ010000299.1:5263-6688 GCA_023261405.1 Planctomycetota bacterium | reverse complement strand
TGCACTTGGGGCAGTCCGCCGATTCGCCCGGCTCGCCCAAGTCCACGACCCCCATCTTCTGCAGCCGCGCCCGCTCGTTGGCGGTGGGAAGCGGGCCCACGCGAAAAGGCTGCGCGCACTCGGGACACTTGTTCTTCGCCGTCTTCTGGGTGCTCATCTCGATCCCAAGGCCTCAGGCATCAGGCAGGAGGCCTCAGGAAGGGGTGTACGCCCGCCCCCCCGAGGCCTGAGGCCCTGGGCCTGTGGCCCTCCCCTAGATATCCAGGAACTTCACCTCGAGCGCGTGCTTCTCGATGAACTCGCGGCGGGGCTCGACCTCCTCGCCCATGAGGACCGTGAACATCCGCTCGGCCTCCACGACGTCCTCGATCGTCACCTTCAGGAGCGTCCGCTTCGAGACGTCCATCGTCGTCTCCCAGAGTTCGTCGGCATTCATCTCGCCGAGACCCTTGAAGCGCTTGACGTCCTTCAGCCCCTTGCGCCCCACGGCGCGGATGGCGCCGAGCACGTCCCGCAGCGTCCTCACCGGATGCTCCTCGCCGTCGGCGACGAGGCGGTACTTCGGCTTCCCGTCGGCCGCCTCGGCCCTGAAGTACTCGCCCATCGCGAACCCCAGCGCCTGGAGGTCCTTGACCGCCGCCTCGATCTCCGGGGCGCCGTGGAACTCGTTGAGGGTGATGGACGGCTGCCCCCCCGCGGGCGGCCCCTCGTATTCGTCCGAGTAGCACTCGATGTCCCGCCCCGCCGTCTTCTCCTCCGCCGCGACGAACGCGTCGAACGACTCCTGCGAATAGAAGAAGTGGTCCCTCCCCTGCCAGCGCGCGCGGTAGAGCGGGAGCCGACCCGCCTGCACGTCCCACTCACGGAGGTACTTCTCCATGGAGAGGCCCTTGCGCTGCACGGCGGGCATCAGGTCCTCCACCCGGAGGACCGCCTCGATCATCCGGCGGAGCTCCGGCCCGGCCAGCTTCCGCGACACCCCCTCGAGCGCCGTTCCGTCCAGCCCCAAGTCCACCAGGAGCCGCATCATGTCCTTCTCGTTGTGGACGTACTCCTCGCGATTCTTGTGCTGGACCTTGTAGAGCGGCGGCTGCGCGATGAAGACGTGGCCGCGGTCCACGAGCTGCCGCATGTGCCGGAAGAAGAACGTGAGGAGCAGCGTCCGGATGTGGCTGCCGTCCACGTCGGCGTCGGTCATGATGATGACCTTGCCGTAGCGGAGCCGCGCGAGGTCGAACTCGCCTTCGCCGATCCCGGCGCCGATGGCGTTGATGAGCGTACGGATCTCCTCGTGCTTGAGCATCTTGTCGATCCGGGCCTTCTCGACGTTGAGGATCTTGCCCTTGAGGGGCAGGATCGCCTGGAACTTCCGGTCGCGGCCCTGCTTGGCGGAGCCGCCGGCCGAATCGCCCTCGACGATGTACA
>JAHFOZ010000299.1:0-5253 GCA_023261405.1 Planctomycetota bacterium | reverse complement strand
GAGCAGTCGGAGAGCTTCCCGGGGAGGTCCCCCGAGGAGAGCGCGCCCTTGCGCGCGGTCTCCCGGGCGCGGCGGGCGGCCTCGCGCGCCTGGGACTCCGCCAGGGCCTTGACGACGACCGCCTTCCCCACGTCGCGGTGCTTCTCGAGGTAGTCCTTGAGCTCCCCGTTCACGACGTTCGTGACGATGCCCTCGACGTCCATGTTCGTGAGTTTGACCTTGGTCTGCGATTCGAACTGCGGGTTGGGGAGCCGCACGCTCACGACCACGGTGAGACCGGCTCTGTAGTCGTCGCCGCTGGGGGGGATGTCCTTCTCCTTCAGCAGGGAGACCTCGCGGGCGAACTTGTTCAGCGTCCCGGTGAGGGCGGAGCGGAAGCCCGAGAGGTGCGTGCCGCCGTCGTGCGTGTTAATCGAGTTGGCGAAGCAGAACTCCGTGGGGTCGTAGCGGTCGTTCCACTGGAGGGCGCACTCCACGAAAACGGAGTCCATCTTCCGCTCGAACCAGATGATGTCCTCGTGGAGCCGGCCCTTGCCCTTGTTCAGGTAGCCCACGAACTCCTGGATGCCGCCCTCGTACTTGAAGTCCTCCACCTTCCCGGTGCGCTCGTCGGTGAGGGCGATGTGGACGCCCTTGTTCAGGAAGGCCAGCTCGCGAAGGCGCTTGCCCAGCGTCTCGAAGACGAGGTTCGTGTCCTTGAAGACCTCCCGGTCCGGCTTGAAGTGGATCCTCGTGCCGCGCTTGGAGGCGGGTCCCTTCATTTCGACGGGGCCGACCGGCTTGCCGCGCTCGCAGCGGAAGAAGTGCTCCGCCCCCTCCCGCCACACGGTGGCCTCGAGGAACTCCGAGAGCGCGTTCACGGCCGAGACGCCCACGCCGTGGAGGCCGGCCGAGACGCTGTAGGCCTTGTTGTCGAACTTGCCGCCGGCGTGGAGGGTGCAGAGGACCACCTGCAGAGCCGAGACCTTCTCGTTCTGGTGCAGGTCCACGGGGATGCCTCGACCGTCGTCCACCACGGAGCAGGAGCCGTCGGCGTGGAGCCGGACCTGGATGGACCGGGCGTACCCGGCCATCGCCTCGTCGATCGAGTTGTCCACGACCTCGTAGACGAGGTGGTGAAGGCCGCGCGGCCCGGTGTCGCCGATGAACATGCCGGGGCGCTGGCGGACGGCCTCGAGGCCCTCGAGGACCTTGATCGCCTCGGCGCCGTACCTGGGCTCGGGCGGGTCGGCCGGCTTCCTCGGGTCGGCGGTCATGGGCGGGGGCCCGGGGAGGCCGCGGCGTTTCGTGCTTCCAAGGGAGTCCAAGGAGAGGCGCAGGCATGTTCCCGACCCCAAAGGCACCAAGGCACCAAGTCGCTCAACAGGGAACTTGGTGTCTTTGTGTCTTGGTGGTGAAATGGGTGCCTACGCATCGAGTCGGACATGCCTAGCCGTGGAGGACGCATTTCAGGTTCGCGATCCGGCGCGCGGGGTACTCCGCGTTCAGCCGGACCAGGATCTCCTCCTTGCGAAAGCACTCCACTTCCTGGCGGAGGACGGACGAGTCGAAGCTCACCACGAGGTCCGCCCCCCTGAGCTCCAGGGGGCGTGAGCGCCGGGCCGTGTCCGGCCCCGCCGCGCGGGTCCACGCCACCGAGAGCTCCGCCAGGGTCTTGCGCCGGGGCCCCACGCTCCTCTTCAGAACCTCGGCGACCAGGTCGCCGATGGCTCGCGGGCCCCTGGGTTTCTTGTCCTCTCCCACGTCCCCTCGCTCCCAATACCTATTGCCTATGGCCCAATGCCTTCCTGCCTCGCCCCTGATTCTATCACATGCTGACGGTAAGGGGCATGAGGACGTAGACGTAGTCCTTGCCCGTCCGGAAGACGCCCGCGGAGCCCTTGTCCTTCAGGTGCAGCTCCACGGTCTCCTCCCCCACGACCTTGAGGTAGTCGGCCACGTAGTCGGGGTTGAAGACCATCTCGATCTCCTCGCCCTTGTAGTCCAGGGGCAGCTCCACCCGCGCCTCGCCCACGTCCTGGGTGCGGGTGAAGAGGGTCATCTTCCCTTTGGAGATGCTGAACTTGACGGCGCGGGTCTTGTCCGTGGTCATGAGGGAGACCTTGCGCACCGCCGCGTGAAGCAGGTCGCGCGGGATCACGAGCTTCTTGTCCAGGTTCGCGGGGACCACCGCCTCGTAGTCCGGGAAGTGGCCCTCGATGAGGCGCGAGAAGATCACGGCCTTCCGCGTCTTGAGGCGCACCTGGGTCTCCTCGACGTTGAGCGAGACGAACGCATCCTCGTCGGTCAGCACCTTGTCGAGGAGGTTCATGGTCTTGGTGGGGACGATGACGCGGACGTCCTTCTGGCCCTCGTTCTTGCCGGAGGAGCGGCTCTTGATGTAGGCGAGGCGCTTGCCGTCCGAGGCGACCATGCGGATGTCCTTGCCCTTCACCTCGAGGAGCTGGCCGGTGAGCGCGTAGCGGACCACCTCGGTGGAGACGGCGAACTGAGTCTTGCGGATCATGGTGCCCAGATCGCCGGCATCGACCTTGAGGGCGGCGCGGTCGTCGAAGGTGGGAATGGTCGGGAAGTCCGCGGGGTCCAGGCCCACGATCTTGAAGGAGGCGTCGGGAAGCCGGATGTGGGCGATGTTTCCGTCGGAGTCGATGCCGATGTCCTGGTCGGCGGCCTCGCGGAGGAGCCCGCTCATGCGCGCGGCGGGGAGGACGAGGGTGCCCTCCTCCTTGACCTCGGTGGCGGGGAGCGTGAGCTTGAGCCCGAACTCCATGTCGGTGCAGGCGAGCTCGAGGGTGCCGCCGGCCTTCTCCTTCGTGGCGGTGAGCTTCACGCTCGTGATGGCCGGGATGGTGGTGCGCAGCGGCACCACCGAGGAGGCGATGGTGAACGCCTCCGCCAGCTGCCCCCGCGAGCACTTGACCTTCATCGACGACCCCCCCCGCTGAACGCACGCCGAGACCCCTCAGAACCTCACGCGGTGAAACGCATGATAGCAGGAGGCGCGCCGGCAGTAAAGGAAAGGGTCAGCGGACCCGCGTCACGGGGCCGGCCGTGCGCGCGGAGGGGCCGGAGACGGGGATTTCGAGGACGTCGCCGCGGTCGGCATGGAAGAAGTCGGCGGTCTCCGGCGAGCGGTGGCGGGTGAGGACCTCGGTGCGGCAGAGGGGGCCGTCGCGCCCGCAGAGCCAGGCCCAGGCCTTCCCCTTCTCGCGATGGAGGTTGGAGACCACGCGGTGGCTGCCGGGCCGGTCGGCGAGGGCGCGGCCGGTCCGCGTCACGACGAGGTAGGAGTACTTGAGGGTTTCCTTCAGGAGGCCCAGGCGGCGGTCGATCTCGGCGACAGGGCCGGGGCGGGGCCAGGGCACGTCCTGGTGGCACCAGAGGTCGTCGCGCTCGAGCATCGGGCAGGCGGGCGCGCGGAGGCAGGGGGCGGCGATGCGGAAGCCGCGCGCGGCGAGGCGATCGCGGCGCTCCATGAGCTTCCGGGTGGTGGTCCGGAGGGCGGGCTCGAGGATCACGAGGTGGCCGTCGTCGGCGACGAGGTCCTCGAGGGGGCGCTCGGTCTCGGCGAGGACGTTGGCCGCGAGGACGAGATCGAACTTCTCCCCGGGCGGCGGCTCGGCGAGGCCGCGCGCCTCGACGCCGAGGCTGCCGCAGAGGAAGCGCGCGTCATCGACGGCCTCGTCCACGACGTCGACGAGGGTGAGGTCGCGGACCGGGTGGCGCAGGAGGAGGGCGAGCGCGGCGGTGCCGGGTCCGCAGCCGAAGTCGAGCACCCGGGGCGGACGGGCGAAAGGGGCGTAGGTGGCGAGCTCCGCCAGGACGCGCGCGACCTTCTCGGCGTTGACGGGGAGGTAGTAGTGGACGTACGCGCGGCGGAGGGGGCGCGAGGCGAGGTAGCCGGGGCGGTGCGGGGTGATGCCGTTGAACATGTCGGAGAGCTGGCGGACGCCCTCGGCGGTCTCGGCGAGGGAGCCGCCGCGCTCGCGCTGGTAGAGGTCGAGGAGCTCGCGGAGGGAGGCCGGGGCGTTCACTTCGATCCCACCTGGTCCAGGAGGATGCCCACGCGGTCGGCGATCCATTGGCCGCCCTCGTAGCGGAAGGTCTCGGCGTACCTGAGCCCGTGGCGGCCGCCGCCCGAGGGGATGGAGCAGTGCAGCTCGACGGTGCCCACGAGGGCGTGCTCCTGGCGCTCGAGGGTGGTGCTCTTCCGCATCCCCTCCTTGAAGCTCACCTCGGTGCGGTATCGGTCCTGGAGCCGCTTGGCCAGCCGCCCCAGGATCTCGGCCTCGACGGCGGGGTCGCTGGCGGTCTTCTGGAACTCCTCCCAGAGGTCCTTGCCGAAGAGCCATTTCCCGTCCTTGAGTTTGAACTCGAGGTGGAGGGCGCGGCCGTCGGGGAGCAGGACGAACGCGGTGTCGCCGAAGACCGTGACGTTGTTCGTGCCACCCTTGTCCTTGACGTAGGCCTGGGCGGCCTCGACGATGGCGCGCTCGTGGGCGCGCGTGAGGTCCTCCTCGGACGGCTGGATGAAGATGAGGAAGGCGACCCCGGCGGCAGCGACGGCGACGATGAACGCGAGGACGGGGATGTTTTGCTTGAACGCCACTCCCCGGATTATATTAATGGGGGTCCCAAGGCGCCAGCAGGCGGGCGTAATTCAGTGGCAGAATGCCACCTTCCCAAGGTGGACGTCGCCGGTTCGAATCCGGTCGCCCGCTCCAACCACCCTGCCGCGCAACCATTTGCGGAGGGGGTGGTTCGAGCACCGCGAGCTTGTGACGTGGCTGTGACGTCCGGTGCGACCCTGATGTGCCACCACCATCTTTCGCTGACATCGTGGGGATCACCTATCCACCGGCCTTGTCTTCCACGATTTCCTTCCAAAGTCGATTCGCGAGTTCCCCGTAGGTATATCCGAGGACCTTCACTTCCCGGACATCCGGGTCGTCCGATTCCGAAGGAATGGTTGAACCCCCGCGCCAGAGGCGCAGAAACTCATCTATGTCAGGCTCCGGAGAGGTCAAGATCTGAACGGCTCCAAGGGAACGGGCGAACTCATCCTCCTCCGATCCCTCAAGGATTTCATCCGGGTGCATTACAAGGTACTGTCCGGTCCAGTTCCTGAGGATGGCTTCAAAGAAGTCAACGCGACGAGCCTCGATCCGTCCCTCGACGATGAAGTTCAGCAGTGTGCGTCGCTTTGCGGATCGTTCGATGGCCCGGTACCTTTCTGAGCGGAAGCGTACCCTC
>JAHFOZ010000004.1:1914-31353 GCA_023261405.1 Planctomycetota bacterium | reverse complement strand
AGGTAGACGTTCGACCGCCCCGCGGTGAGCGCGATGCCCGAGACCAGATTGGTCGCCGTCGAAACGAACGTGACGTAGCGGCCGTCTCCCGAGATATGGGGCCGGCGGCTGTCCCCGTTGACGGGGGGCACCGTGGCGGTGCTGACGCGGGTCACGGCGCCGGTGGACATGTCCTTGATGTAGATGTCGGTGAACCCGTCCGTGTCGCCGCCCGCGCCCAGCAGGTTGGTGGCCGCGGAGCGGAAGACGACGTAGCGGCCGTCGTCCGAGATGGAGGCCTGGTCGCAATCGCCGTCGGCGGGCGTGCCGTCCGCCGCGGCCGAGGCATTCACGGTGGGGACGGGAGCGGGGCCGGGGGCCCCTCCGCCCCCTCCGCCTCCCCCTCCGCAGGCGGGGACGAGGAGGACGGCGACGAAAGAGGCCAGGCGGACCCGCGGGAAGCCCCGGGCGCGCATCGGCCGGAGGGCTGCCTTCGGGAGGCGCGGGAGGGCCTTCTGCATGGCCGGCAATGTACCCCATGGGCCACCCTCGATCAAGCGGGGTTCGGCGGTTCGCGCGTCATCGCAGACAGCAGCTCGTCCTGCGTCCACCGCTGCCGGTTGGAAGCTCCGGGCGCCCCGCTCGCCGCTCACTTCTCTTCCGTCTCGGGGGGGCGCACCGAGAGGAAGTCGTTTATCCGCTGGGAGCCCACCAGCGTGAGGGCGGCCTTCGGGCCGGAGGACCGGCGGACCACGTAGACCCAGGACTTCTCCACGTTGCCGACGGAGCTGCGCACCTTGATCTCGAAGGTCTCGGCCTTCACGGTCAGCCGGTCGGCGATCGAGGCGTACACCTCGTCCGTCATCCCGGGCGCCTGCTTGACGTCATCGGGCCTGTGGTACGGCTGGGGAAGGCCGTTCGCGCCGGCCCGGCTCCGGAATTCCACGATCCCCTCGGCCAGCGGGGCCGTCATCTTGTCCGAGAGGGATTCGAGGATCTCGGGCGGGGCGGTGTTCACGTTGACGAGGGACGGGGCGGACGGGGGCTGCCCCTCCGCGGCGGCCTGGGGGCGGGGCCAGATGGTGAGGAACTCCAGGATCCCCTTGCGCTCCTCGCCGTCGCGCTTCCCGCCGTAGAGAATCTCGGGGGTGAGGCCCTCGACCTTGAGGAGCTCGTCGATGCCGTGCAACCGTTCGTTCCGCGCCCGGTTCTCGAAGTTCCCGCGAGTGTCCGAGTCGATGTAGTCGATGATGCGGTCCGCGGTCTCGGGGGGATGGCGCAGGAGCCGCACCAGACGGCGCAACTGGGCGACCGCCGCGGGGACCGGCTCGCCCTTGTCGTTGACGAGCTGGGAGAGATTGAGGAAGCGCTCGCTGTCCTGGGTGGTCACGCGGACGCTGGCCCGGCCCAGGGGGACGTCCAGGGGGGAGGCCCATTTCTCCTGGAGCGTGTCGACGGCTCCTCCCCGCTCCTGATCCGCCTGGAGGAAGAGGAGGGCCAGGTGGTAACCGGAGCGGGTGCCGTAGGTATTCTGCAGGTCGCCCAGGTGGTTCTCGGAGATGGTGCGGTTGTGGAGCGACGTGATGGACATCTGGGTGATGAGAATCACCAGGAGGACCAGCAGCAGGAGGGCGAGGATCAGGGCAATCCCCCGCTCGTCCTTCCGTCTCCGCATTCCCCCTTCTAACGTCCCGTCCGGGCCTCCGTTGGGCTCATCCCCCTCATTATTATTTGACAGTCCGGCGGGATGTGCTAGATTCTAAGGACCGTTTTCCGGCGGAAACCAATGGAGGACCTATGACCCACCCGGCCTTCCGCACGCTCGCGCTTCCGGTCGTGATGGCCGGGCTCATGGCGCTGAGCGCCTGCACCTACTGGAGCAGCGATCTCGACAAGATCGTGGACCAGAGCGGCCGCGATTTCAAGCGGGATCCAGGCCGCACCTACACGGCCGTGAGCCTCGAGGAGGTGTGGAAGGCCCCTTCCAGCTACAAGCTCATGGAGGTCTCCTTCCAGGCGGTCCTGAACAACCGCGACGAATCCGTCTTCGTGCCCTCGTTCACCTCGTTCAAGCCGGAGGACTACTCGGCCTTCTCGGTGTGGCCGGTGTCGGCCCGCCTCTGGGACTCGGATGAACGGGCCCGCTCCCTGCCCACGCTGTACATGCGGAAGGACTGCCCGGACCTGCAGCGCCTGGTTTCGCTGGACAAGTACGCCCACCTTTGGATCCGCGGCGTGGTGATGAGCGATTTCAACAACCTGCCCTACTTCGAAGTTCGCTACGTGGACATCATCGACCCGGCGATGTACACCGATCAGTCGCTCGTGGACATGGCCATGGCCATGGAGGCCTCCGCGGCCAAGCGTCCCGCCCAGGCGATCCAGCGCTTCGAGAACGCCCTCAAGGGGGCCCTGGGGCAGGGCGCCCGCGTCGTCGCCCACATGCGCCTGGCCGCCTACTACGAGGAGCGTGGCGACTTCGAGAACGCCCTGGCCCACTTCGCCGCCGTCGTGCTCGAGGATCACGGCAACTCCGCAGCGTCCGCGGGGGCCGATCGCACCCGGAAGGCGCTTGAGCGCAAGCGCGCCATCGAGGCCGGCGAGGAACCCCCCAAGTAGCCCGTCGGGGGTCTCCTAAGTGCGCGGTTTCATCGGTTCGTATCGTTGCGCACAGCTTCCAGCTTGTAGCGGTGAGCCTGTAGCTGAGCCATCTACGAGCTACAAGCTACGGGCTAAGTGCTGTGCGAGCAACGACACGGATTTCTGACCGCGAGCACTGAATACGTGCTGCCGGCCGATGCGGCGATCCTGCTGACGCTCATCCTCGCGTCCCCGCTTCTGGCCCTGCTCTGCCTCGGATCGGCCGGACTCCGCGCCCTCGCCCGGCGCTGGGGACGCCTCCCTCCCGATCAGGTCTCGTGGATGGAGCGCCGCTGGGTCGTGCGGGCCTCCGCGGGTTACCTCGCCGTCTACGCGCTCTGCTTCGCCTACGGCTCCCTCGTGGAGGCCCACTGGGTCCTGGTTCGGCCCCTGGAACTCCGGGTGAAGGAGCCCGTGCTGGGCCACGCCCGCTTCCGCATCGTCCACCTCACCGACTTGCACCTCGAGGAGATCGGCCGGCGCGAGCGCCGGATGTTCGAGCTCGTCCGGGAGGCGAAGCCGGATCTCATCCTGCTGACCGGCGACTACGTCAACGCCCGGGAGGGCCTGCAGGCGCTCCAGGGCGTGCTGGAATCGCTCCGGGCCCTCGCGCCCCGCTACGGGATTTACGGGGTGGAGGGAAACTGGGACCACAAGTTTCCCGTGCGCGCGGCCTTCGAGCGGGCCGGGGCCCGGCTCCTCTCGGACGAGACCGAGTCGCTGCGCGAGGGCGCTCACGCGCTGCGCCTGGTGGGGCATTCCGTCTTCCCGTCCCGCACGCTCAAGGACCTGCTCCGGGGGCTGGACGGCGGGGCCTACACGATCTACCTCCACCACATGCCGGATGCGGTGGACGAACTGGCGGCGCGGGAGCCGGGGCAGCGCGTGGACCTCTTCCTGTGCGGGCACACCCACGGGGGCCAGGTGCGCCTGCCTTTCTGGGGGGCGGTGCTGACGCTCTCCAAGTACCACAAGAAGTACGAGCAGGGGTTCTACCAGGTCGGGGACGTGTCCATGTACGTCAACCGGGGGCTGGGGATGGAGGGCGGCGCCGCCCCCCGCGTGCGCTTCCTCGCCCCGCCCGAGGTGGCGGTCATCGACCTCGTGGCGAAGTAGCAGTCCCGCCGGGCCTCACTCCGCGGGGGCGGAGCGTTTCAGGACCAGGCGCAGCCGCAGCTTCTCCGTGCGGAGCTGCCCGGCCACGGTGGTCAGGGGCTCGCGGGACGTATGCGGGTCCAGCATCAGGAGGCGGGCCTGCTCCTTCTCCAGCACGGAGATCTTGTGCGTCGTCCAGGTCCGGATGTGGGTGAGGGTCGGACCGTCGGCGAAGGCGAGCACCGTGTCCCGCCAGACCTCAAGCTCGGGGGCCAGGTGGCCCGGGGCGTCTTGCTGGGGGTGGACGTAGGGCTCCCGCACGTCCAGCATCCAGTCCTGATGGGTCTTTTCCTCGAGGTCCTCCACGTCGCCGGAGGTGTCCCAGGGGTTGGGACGGTCGTACCAGCAGCCCGCGGGCGCCAGGAGGAGGATCCAGGCGACGTTTCTCATGACTCTCATCACATCCCCTTCATCATCATCTCGTTGGCCTTGTTGTAGGAGTCGATGTCCCCGATGTCGAACCACTCCCCATCGATGACGTGCCCGAAAACCTCGATCTTGGCATGGAGCCACTCGAGGTAGGACCCCGGGGCGTCCTTGCTGTGCCCCCCCTCGAGGTACTGGGCGAAGAGCGGGAGGTGCGTCCGGGAGAAGTAGTAGAGCCCGATCGAGATGAGCGTCGTCCGGGGCTTGAGCGGCTTCTCCTCGAAATCCGCGATCCGGCCCTGCGTGTCGAGCTGCACGGCGCCGTAGAGCGGGACGAGCTCCTTCGACTTGAGGTCCTTCACGCACACCCCCGTGCCGCGCGGCCGGACGTCGTCCACGAAGTCCTGCAGGTCGAACTGGATGAGATTGTCCCCGGCGACCACCATGAGGTCGTCGGCGATCTTCGCGTTCCGGATGACGAACTGGATGTCGCCGATGGCCCCCAGGCGGTCGTCCGGGCTCGTGGTGAGGTCGTCGAAGATCTCGATGGGGATGGGGAGGGCGCGATGGTTCTGGTAGTCGCGGAGCCAGTTGTAGTAGTGGCCGGCGAAGCGGTGGTTGGTCACGATGTAGATCGTGTCGAGGCCCTTGACCGGGAAGAGCTTCTCGCAGATGCGCTGGAGGATGGGGACCCCGGCCACGGGGAGCAGCGGCTTGGGGCGGTCCTTGGTGAGCGGGTAGAGGCGCGTGGCATATCCCGCCCCGAGGAGAAGGCACTTCATCGCCGCCGATTATCGCCCTCCTCCCGACGGGCGTCAACAATGGATCGACTCGCCGCGGCTCGCTCACCCTAAAAGTGCTCGCATCGTCGCGCGGGCTGCCTTACGATCAGTCCATGCATCGCGCCTCCGCACTCGCCGCGGCCCTTCTCGCGACCCTCCCCCTCGGCGGCTGCGTGGAGCGTTTCATCGCCGTGCGCACCGAGCCCCCGGGGGCCACCGTCACCCTCGACGACGAGAAGGCGGGCGTCACCCCCTGCGAGATCAAGTACGTCTGGTACGGCACCCGCGAGATCGTGGTGGAGCTGCGCGGGCGCCGGCCCGTCCGAGCCCTCGTGCCGCTCAACCCGCCGTGGTGGCAGTACTTCCCGCTCGACTTCGTGACCGACGTCCTGCTTCCCTTTACGATCACGGACCGCCGGGAGTTCACCTGGGCGCTCGAAGCCACGCCGCCCAGCGAGGCGGAGGCGGAGGAAGTTCTCCGTCGCGCCGAGGAGCTCCGCCGCCGCGCGGACTCCCCCCCGCGATGACGCTCCCTTTCCGGACGGACGTGCCGCCCCTGGCGGGGAAGCGCGTCACCGTGATGGGCCTGGGCCTCTTCGGCGGGGGCGTGGGCGTCACGCGCTGGCTCGTCGCGTCGGGCGCCCGCGTCACGGTCACCGATACCCGGACCGAGGCCGAGCTCCGGGAATCCGTCGCCGCCCTCCGCGGGCTCCCCGTGGAGTTCCGGCTCGGGGGTCACGACGAGCGGGACTTCCGCGAGGCGGATCTCGTGGTGATGAACCCCGCCGTCCCGCCCACGCATCCCCTGCTCCCCCTCGCGCGCGCCGTGGACACGGAGATGAACCTCTTCCTCAAGCTCTGCCGGGCGCAGACGGTGGTGGGCGTCACCGGCTCGAACGGAAAGACCACCACCACGGCGCTGATCGGCGAGGTCCTCAAGAAGGGGCTGCGGCGCGTCTGGGTGGGCGGGAACATCGGAGGCTCGCTCCTCGAGTCGGCGGACGCGATCCGGCCGGAAGACCTCGTGGTCCTCGAACTTTCCAGTTTCCAGCTCGAGAACCTCGCCGCGCTCCGCCGGAGCCCCAACGTCTCGGTGGTGACCAACCTCACGCCCAACCACCTGGACCGGCACGGGACGATGGAGGGCTATGCCGCCGCCAAGCGGCAGATCGTCTCCTGCCAGCGGGAAGGCGACGTCAAGGTGCTCAACGCGGACGATCCCGGGGTGCGCGCGTGGAAGAGCGCCGCCCCCTCCCGGACGTACTTCTTCAGCCTCAAGGAGCGGACGGGCCGCGGAGTTCTCGCGCAGGATGAGAAGCTCACGCTCTACACCACCGGCGCGCGCTTCGAGATCGACGTCTCCCGCCGCCGCCTTCCGGGGACCTTCAACCTGGCCAACATGGCCGCGGCGGCCGCGGCCAGCTTCGCCGCGGCGGGTGGCCGCTGGGAGGAGTGGCGGGAGTCCTGCGAGGAGGTCTTCAACGCCTTTCCCGGCGTGGAGCACCGCCTCGAGTTCGTCGCCGAGCACGGGGGCGTGAAGTACTACAACGACTCGAAGGCCACCGACCCGGAGGCCGCCATCGCGGCGCTCGAGACGCTCCCCGGGCCCTTCGTCCTCATCCTCGGGGGCTTCGACAAGAAGGTCCCCTTCGACGTCCTGGCGCGGACGGTGGCGGAGCGGCCCGTGCGCGTCGCGGTGCTCCTGGGCCAGACGGCCCCCTCCATCGAGGCGGCGCTGCGTGCCCAGCCGCGCGTGCCGGAGATCGTACACGTCTCCTCGCTGGAGGAGGCCCTCCGCGTCCCCGCGCTCCCCGGGGAGACGGTGCTCCTCTCTCCCGCCTGCGCCAGCTGGGGCATGTTCCGGAACTTCACGGAACGCGGGAATGCCTTCAAAGCTCTGGTGGCGGCGCGCGGGGGCGGATAAAATCACGGGGATGGGCGTCTCCGACACCTTCTCGCTCCTGGGCACGCTGCCCCCGGACCAGCAGTTCGCCTTTGCGGAGGCCGCGCTCCGCGAGCCCTACGCCGAGCTCCAGGCGGCCGCGTTCCAGGTCCTCTCGGACCCCGACGGGCTCAACCGGCCCGACCTCGTCTTTCAGCGTTACCTCGAGCTCCTGCCGGAGGTGCGCGCCAAGGTGGCCGAGCAGAAGCCGGTCTTCCTCGGCGTGGCCCGCGAGCAGATCCGGTCCCCGCGGGACAAGGACCGCCGCGCGGGCTACGAGATGCTCGCCGAGCTCAACGGCATGGACGCCATGACGTCGCTCGTGCCGGGGGTGAAGGACCCGTCCCCCCTCGTCCGCGAGAAGGTGGCGGACGTGCTGGAGACCATGGCGCTGCGCTTCTACTACCACCTGTCCAGCTGGCGCACCCACGGGGATCCGGAGGGCCGGAAGTTCGTCGAGGAGAACCGGGCCGTCATGATCCGCGCCCTCGAGGAGCTCCTGCGCGTCTTCCCGCAGCACGGCCGGAAGGTCTTCCTGGACGTGGCCATCGAGGCGGGGCCGGAGGCGTATTCCCTCTTCACGGACGTCATCCTGGTGCGCCCCGCCTCGCAGGTCTACGCGGCGTGCGTCCAGACGCTCTCCATCGCGCTCACGGAGACGGCGGTGGAGCTTCTCTTCAAGCTCTGCCAGGAGAAGGAGCACGTCGTGCGGGAGGGGGCCGTCGAGGCCCTCAAGCGGCGCCGTGATCCCGAGTTCGCGGAGCTCCTCGCCGCATGGCTGGGCCGGCTGCCGCCCGAGCGCTTCGCGTCCCTGGCGGCGCGCACGAAGGACGTCCCCTGGTGGGGGACGGTGGAGGCGGCCCGGGACCTCAGCCCCGCCGCGGCCGCGCTGCTCCTGGACTTCCTGGCGCGGTCCGGACTCGACCCCGCGCTCCGCGACACCCTGATCCTGTCGTTCCAGGACAGCACGTACCCGGACCTCCGCTCCCGGGCCCTGGCCGTGCTCCAGACGGTGGGACACCCGCAGCTCGCGCAGGCCGCGACCCGGGCGCTCGAGGACCCGTCGGACGAGGTCAAGGTCCAGGCCGTCCGGCTCGTCATCTCCCTCAACCCCCCGAACAAGGTCCGGCTCCTCACCCCGCTCCTGAACTCCTCCCACGGGGAGCTCCGCGATCTCGTCGCCTCCGAGGTCTGCCACGTGAGCTTCGCACGCTACATGGAGTCCTTCGAGAAGCTGG
This sequence comes from Planctomycetota bacterium, assembly GCA_023261405.1. GTDB lineage: Bacteria > Planctomycetota > MHYJ01 > MHYJ01 > JACPRB01 > JACQFK01. The sequence goes on along the minus strand of JAHFOZ010000004.1, from coordinate 23,251 downwards.
AGCCCGTCACGCGCGAGCTGGCGGCCCGCGCGCTCTCGAAGATCGACAGCCGCATGGTGGACCGCCTGGCACTCGAGATCTGCTCGCTTGACGCCGACCGCCGCCTCCAGGCCCTCCGCGTGGTGAACTACGCGGGCGCCCGGGAGGAGCTGCGGGAGGTGCTCACCGAGCTCCTGGCCGACCCGGACCGCCGCGTCCGGGCCACCACGGTGAAGCTGCTCCACCATTCGCGGAACCTCGAGGGCATGAGGATCCTCGTCGGCGCGCTGAACGACCCGGACCCGCGCGTGCGGGCCAACGCGATCGAGGCGTTCGAGGATGCGGGGGACCCGCGCCTGGCGCCCGCCCTGGAGCCCTTCCTTCAGGACGCGGACAACCGGATCCGCGCCAACGCGGCCAAGGCGCTCCTGGCCCTCGGCCGCCCCGAGGCCCGCGGGGTCCTGGAGGAGATGCTCGCCGATCCGGACGAGGGGCGGAGGCTCTCCGCCGCGTGGGCCATCGGCGAGGCGCGCTTCGGCGGGGCGGAGGAGATCCTCCGGGCGCGGATCGCGGTCGAGCCGAGCGAGAAGGTGAGGGCGAGGATCCTGGAGGCCCTCACGATCCGGGCGGCGGAGCCGGCAGGGGCCTGATGGACAAGCTCAAGAAGGTCGCGGAGGGATACAAGGACTACTCCGAGGGGCACGGCCCCGTCTGGATCTACCTGCTGGTCTTCGTCGCCGTCGTCTCGGTCCTGGTGGGGCTGGGCTATCTCTTCCAGTACCTCTCCTCGAACCGCGAGCGGGCCGCCCGTCGGCGCGTCTTCCGCCGCTTCGCCGAGGCCAGCGGGCTCGAGGAGGACGAGACGGAGTTTCTCCTCCAGCTCGCCGAGCGCGGGAAGATGGACAACCTCGCCCGCATCTTCGTGGAGCGGAGCGTCTTCGAGGTGGGGGCGCCGGCGACGGGGTGGGACCGCGCCCGCCTGGAGGTCCTGCGGGGAAAGGTCTACGGCCCGTGAGTTCCCGCGAGGACTACCACCGGCTCCGCGGCGAGGTCGAAAGTCACAATCAGGCGTACTTCGTCTACGACGACCCGAAGATCTCCGACGCCGCGTACGACGCGCTCTACCGGCGGCTCGAGGAGATGGAGCGCGAGCATCCCGAGTGGATCGCGCCCGACTCGCCCACGCAGAGGGTCGGCGGGAAGGCGCTCGACCGCTTTGAGAAGGTCGAGCACCGCGTCCCGCTGCTCTCGCTCGAGAAGGCGTACGAGGAGGCGGAGCTCGCGGCCTGGATGGAGCAGATGGCCCGCGAGCTCGGCCGGCCGGTGGACCCCGACTTCACCGTGGAGCCCAAGATCGACGGCGACTCCCTCGAGCTCGTCTACGAGAAGGGAGTCCTCGTCCAGGCCTCCACGCGGGGCGACGGCCGGGTCGGCGAGAACGTGATCCACAGCGTCCGGACGATCAAGGCGGTGCCCCTGCGCCTCGAGGGGGCACCCGAACTCCTCGAGGTGCGCGGCGAGGCCTACATCGGGATCGCCGATTTCCGGGAACTCAACCGCCGGCTCGTGGAGAAGGGGGAGGAGCCCTTCGCGAACCCGAGGAACCTCACGGCGGGCTCGATCAAGCAGAAGGACCCCGGGATCACCGCATCCCGGCCGCTCCGCTTCCGCGCGCACGGGCTCGGGGTGGTGAAGGGGGTCAAGTTCAGGACTCACGACGAGGCGATGCGGCGCCTGCAGGAAGTCGGGCTGCCCGTGGTCCCTTACGAGAGGGTCAAGGACGAAGCGGCGATTCTCAGCTACTGGAAGCGGACGCTCGAGGGTCGCGACGCGCTCGACCATGAGATCGACGGGATCGTCGTCAAAGTGAACGACCTGGGTCTGCGCGAGGTGCTGGGGGAGCGTTCCAAGAGCCCGCGCTGGGCGATCGCGTACAAGTTCCCGTCGCGCGAGGAGAGCACCCAGGTGCTCGCCGTGGACTGGCAGGTCGGGCGGAGCGGGAGGCTCACGCCCGTGGCGCGGCTCAAGCCGGTCTCGATCTCGGGCGTCACGGTGTCGAACGCGACGCTTCACAATCCGGGGCAGATCAGGGATCTCGGGATCCGGGTGGGGGATACCGTGCTGGTGCGGAGGGCCGGGGACGTGATCCCCTACGTGGTCAAGGTGGTCACCGACCAGCGGCCGCTGGTTCCGGAGACGTGCCCGACCTGCGGCGCCAGGACGGAGCGGACCGAGGCGGATGTCTTCTGCACGAACGGGTTCAGGTGCCCCGATCAGCTGAAGGGGGCGATCGACCATTTCTGCTCGCGCGGGGCGATGAACATCGAGGGGATCGGCCCCGAGTGGATCGAGCAGTTCGTGGACCGCGGGTTCGTGAAGTCGGTGGCGGACCTGTACGGCCTGGACACGGCGCGGCTCATGACGCTGGACCGGATGGGGGAGAAGCTGGCCCGGAACATGCTCGACGCGATCGCGGGCTCGAGGAAGGCGACGCTGGGCCGGTTCCTGAACGCGCTGGGGATCGGGCAGGTGGGCGAGGCCACGGCGGGGGCGCTCGCGGGGCAATTCGGGACGCTCGGGAAGCTGCGCGCGGCGACGGTCGAGGGACTTCAGGAGGTGCAGGACGTGGGTCCCAGGGTGGCGGAGTCGATCCGCCGCTTCTTCGATGACCCCGGAAACGCGGCGGTGATCGACAGGCTGGCAGGGCTTGTGGAGTTCCGGCAGGCGGAGCGGAAGGGGGACGCGCTGGCGGGGCAGGTGGTGGTTTTCACGGGCGGGCTCGAAACGATGACGCGCGACCAGGCGAAGGTGCTGGCGCAGGAGCATGGCGGGAAGACGGCGGACTCGATCTCCAAGGGGGTGACGCTCGTGGTGGCGGGGCCCGGCGCGGGGAGCAAACTTGAAAAGGCGCGCAAACTTGGTATAACGGTCGAGACCGAAGGGGCCTTCCTCAAGCGCATCGGTCGCTGAGCGAAGCCCGCCTTTCTTGTGGTGAGCGAGGCCGGGGCCCGAGTCGAACCATTCATCGGGAGACCGCCGTGGTGGAGAAGCTGAAGTCGATCTGGATGGACGGGAAGCTCGTGGACTGGGACGACGCCCAAGTCCACGTCCTGACCCACACCCTCCACTACGGGCTCGGGGCGTTCGAGGGGATCCGCTCCTACGAGCTCGCCGACGGGCGCTCGGCGGTGTTCCGTCTCAGGGAGCACGTCCGCCGGCTGGCGGATTCTTGCCACATCGCCCAGATGCAGCTGCCCTACGCGCAGGACGCGCTGGCGGCCGCGTGCAAGGAGACGCTCGCGGCGAACGGACTCAAGGCGGGCTACATCCGTCCGGTGGCCTACATCGGGGCGGGCGTGATGGGGGTGCATCCGCAGGACAACCCCGTGCGCGTCTTCATCGCCACCTGGAAGTGGGGCGCGTATCTCGGCGAGGAGGCGCTCAAGAAGGGCATCCGGGCGAAGATCTCGTCCTATACGAGGTTCCAGCCCAACTCGATCATGACCCGGGCCAAGCTCTGCGGGAACTACGCCACGGGCATCCTCGCCAAGCGCGAGGCCAAGTCGCTCGGGTTCGACGAGGCGATCATGCTGGACTCGGACGGCTTCTGCGCCGAGGGTTCCGGCGAGAACCTCTTCATCGACCGGGACGGGAGGATCAAGACGACGCCGCTCACCTGCGTCCTGCCCGGCATCACGCGGGACACGGTGCTCCGGCTCGCGCAAGACGCGGGCCTCCCCGTCGAGGAGCAGCGCTTCTCGCGCGACGAGCTCTACATCGCCGACGAGGCCTTCTTCACCGGCACCGCCGCGGAGGTGACGCCCATCCGCGAGGTGGACGGCCGCGCGATCGGGAAGGGCGAGCCCGGCCCGGTCGTGAAGAGGATCCAGGAGGCGTTCTTCGCGGTGGTCCAGGGCCGAAATCCGAAGTACTCCGGCTGGCTCGACCCCTACGAGGTCGGCGGCGCGCCCTCGAAGAAGCCCGCCAGGGCCCGCGCGTAAGCGTCCGGCCCGATAAAGTAAAGGGTTTACTTTATCATATCAAATCAGCGCCGGCCCCGGCCGGCCTTCCGCAGCGCCTCGAGCGCGTAGAGCCCCTCGTACCAGGTCCCCTCGCGCATCATCCGCTCGAGGTCGGGCGCCGCCGCCGGGTCGCCCAGCGCCCCGAGCCCCTCCGCCGCGCGATAGCGCACGAAGAACTCCGGGTCCCTCAGCCGTCCGCGGAGGACCTCGAGCGCGCGCGGGTCCCGCGTCCGGCCCAGCGCCCCGCAGGCCCAGATCCGCACTCGCAGGTCGGGGTCTTCCGCCGCCTTGAGCAGCGGCTCCGCCAGGGCGGCCGGCCGCTCCAGCCGGAAGGCCCGGAACGCCGCTTCGTGCCGGAGCGCCGCAGACTCGTGCGCCAGCGCCGCCGCGATCCCCGCCCCGGGGCTCGCCTTCATCGCCGCCAGCGCCTCGAGGGCGCCCGGCGGCGGGACCGCCGTCCACGCGAGGAGCGCGAGCGTGCCGGCGAAACAACCGCCGAGCACGATGAGCGCGGACCGCCGCGGGAGCCTGCGGAAGAGCAGGGAGACCGGCAGGCAGAACGTGCCCGCGGAGAGCGCCAGGACGACGAGCGGGCCGGCGTAGTAGATCGTCTTCCAGCAGAGGCCCATGAGGACGCGCAAGCCGCCCCCCCGGAACGACCCGGCCGCCAGCCGGTCCAGCTGACTTTCCAGGGGCTCGCTTCCCAGGTTCACGCGCTGTGACCCCGAGGCGAGGGAACTGCGGTCGGCCGTCACGTCGCAGGGCCGGTCGCCCCCGGGGACGATCGCAAAATGCAGGGCGGCGAGGCGGGCGCGCAATTCGGGGGCGTCGGGCGCCACCTGCGCCGTGCGAATCACTCGCGACGGGGTCTCGGGCGAGGTCGCGTAGAACTGCTTGAGCGGGTCGGCCGCGTAGAGCGTGTACCGGTAGTAGAACGCGGCCACCGCCTTTCCCGCCGGATGTCCCAGGAGCCAGCGGTCGCGGAAGAGGGCCAGGCGGTCCTTGAAGTCCTCCGCGCCGGCGGCGGAGGGGACGAAGGCGGAGGCGACCGCGGCGACCAGGAGGATTCCCGCCCAGGCCAGGCCGCGGCGCGGGGGCGGTCCCTCGCGGACCCGCTCGCGACGTCGGGCCCAGACGAGGCTGTATCCCGCCTGCGCACCGAGCGGCACGAGAGGCGCGAGCAGGATCGACGCCAGGGGCATGAAGGGGAAGAACGCAAACAGGCCGATCGCCGCCTGGAAGAGGAACGAGGCCATGCCGAATCGCGTGGCCCTCCACCAGGCCTCTCCGGCGGAAAGCGCGCCGGCGTGGACCAGCCCCGAGAAGAAGGCGAGCGGGAACGCGAAGAGGAGCGCGCACCCCAGCCGGGAAAAAGTGTCGATCGAGCCGAGCTCCGCGGGGCTCGGGAGGGGGATTGCGCCCGCCGCGCCGACCGCGGCCGAACGGGCGCTGACTTCGCCGATCGTCAGGTTCATGAGGGCCAGCGAGACCGGCAGCGCGGCCGCCAGCGCCCCCGCCATCGAGCCCACGAGGCCCAGCATGGCCCACGCGAACGAGGCGGTGACGGCGGCGGGATCAGACCCGAAGGCGGCGAACGGTTCCGCCAGGCGGAGGGCGTCGACCTTTTCCGGATCCCCGCCGCGGAGGCGGATCTCCAGATAGTCACCGAGCTGCCCTCCGCGGAACGCCGCGAGGCGCGCGGCCTTGGGGCGGCTCCAGGGGAATCCCCCGGAGGAGGGCTGGATCGCCATCCGCCCGGCCTCCCCGCGGCTCACGCGGAGGCGCCAGGGCACGGAGTTCGCATTGGTGGAGAGCCAGTCCCCGCCCCGGACGATCCAGGCGCCGGGCGCTCGGAACGCCCGGCCGCCGATAATCCCGGCGAATTCGAGGAGGTATTTCTCCAGCTCCTCGTCGGTCCCGCCGAACTCGATGGCCTTGGGCGCGCTCATCAGGTATGGAGCGGGATTATAGCAGATGGGGCGCCTCCTTGAGTCCCCCGCCCGAAAGCACTATCATGCGCGCGATGGCGCTTCGCGCGGCCCTCCTCTTCTCGGCGCTCCTCGGACCCTCCCTCGCCGAGGCCGGGGCCCAGGGACGTCCCGAATTCCGCCTGCAGTACCTCGCCGTGCATGGCCGCCGGCAGGACACCGTCCAGGTCGACGTCGATGGCGACGGGAAGCTCGATCTTCTCAACACCTCGATCGACTTCGACGCGAACCCGCCGGAGCGATGGGTGGCCATCCACCGGAACCGGAACGGCCGCTTCCCGGACGTGCCGGACCATCTCCTGGCCATCAGCGACCGCGCCGGCGCGCTCCTCTTCGGCGATTACCTTCCCGGGGGCGGGGCCGAGATCGGGTTCCTCGCGGAGGACGGCGTGTGGCTCTACCCCTGGGTGAATGATGCGCCCTCCGAAACGCCCGTCAAGCTGCTCCACGTGCGGACCTTCTTCCGCTCCCCGTCCGTCCGGCAGCTCTCGGGGTGGTCGTGGCGGCTCGACTTCGACGGGAACGGGAAGGACGACCTCCTCGTGCCGCTCGCCGACGGCTACCGCGTCTACTTCCAGACGGCCCCGGGCGTCTTCGGGAAGACGGCGACGCTCGAGGCCGACCTCCCCTCGGGCGAGGCCCGATCGGTGGCCTCCTCCGCGTACGCCGAGCGGCCGGAGGTCGCGGCGGCCCAGTTCATCGCCGTGAGCGAGCTCCCGCGCCTCGAGGTCGCCGACGTGAACGGCGACGGCCTCCTCGACTTCCTCCTCATCCGGGGCGACGCGATCACCTACTATTTCCAGAAGGAGCCCGGGATCTTCCCCTCGCAGCGCCCGTACCGCGTCACGCACGCGATCCCTACCCTCCGGGAGGAGGCGAAGAAGGACACGGTGAACCTCTCGCAGATCCGCTTCGTCGACCTGAACCGCGACGGCATGGCGGACCTGGTGGTCACCCGCATCGAGGGGACGCTGGGTCTCTGGGACAGCATCCGAACGAGCGTCTACCTGCATCTCGGCACGGGCCGCGGGAACTTCAGCGCGGACCGGCGGATCCTCATCGACGGCGTCTCGATCGACCCGGAGTTCGTGGACATGAACGGCGACGGCGCCCTCGACGCCGTGACCTCGCGCCTGCGCACGGACCTCATGAAGAAGGCGGTCGAGGCCTTCATCCTCGGCGACATCGCGATCTCCTACGAGATCTTCCAGTTCGACCCCGCGAAGAACGTCTTCCTGGCCGATCCGGTGTACGAGAAGCGGATCCTGGTGTCGAAGGACGACCTCCAGAAGACGGGGGCGGGGGCGGTGCCCCTGGTCTTCATCCGGGGCGACTTCTCGGGGGACGGCCGGCCCGACCTCCTCGTGATGGATCCGAAGACGACGGAACTGCTCATCCATCCGGGGCGCCTGCAGGGGGGGCGCATCGACTTCGACGGCACCGCGCACTGGCGGATCAAAGTGGAGCGCATGCCGAAGGGGCTGGCCGTCGCGGATGTGAACGGCGACGGCATCAGCGACGTGATGCTGCACCATGCGGGCATGGTGGGCTTGGTGCTCTCGGAGCGCCGGTAGCGGTTCGTGCCGGACCGGCCCGCGGGTGGGCCCCACTCGACGGAACCCTGCGTACTGAGGTCTCACCCCAGGGGGGGCCGGGCGCGCGCCACGACTCCGGCGCCCGGCCGGGAAAGCTACTCGCTCTCCCCCGTCTCCCCCTCGTCTCCGGGGCCAGGCTCCGACAGGTCCGTGTTGTTGCCCGGGAGGAGCGCCTCCAGGACCGTCTCCTCCACGTAGATGGGGGCCCGCATCTGCACCGCCAGCGCGATGGCGTCGCTCGGCCGCGAGTCGACCTCGCAGGCCCGACCGTTGAGGCGGATGACGAGCTTGGCGTAGAACGTGCGGTCGCGCAGGTCGGTCACCACGATCCGGTCGAGCTTCGCGTCCAGGCCGTGGATGATGTTCTCCAGCAGGTCGTGGGTCATGGGGCGGGGCGTCTTCTTCCCCTTGATGTTCCGGTCGATCGCGAACGCCTCCCAGATGCCGATCACGATGGGGAAGGCCCGTCCGCCTTCGACTTCCTTCAGGACGATGACCTGCTCCTCGTTGGTCTCGCTGATGATGATCCGCGAGAGCTGCATGTGCACCACGTGGGAGTCCTCGGCGAAGCGACAAGCCCATTATAGCCCGCGGGTCCCGATTCTCAAACCCAATTCCGGGCCTCCGCTGCGCCGGCTTCGGAGGCGCAGGCGGGCCTGCGCCACGCCGGAGGGGTCGCGGCCTCGGCCGCGCGGGCGGGGGGGGACTCTATGGATTGACTCGTGCCCCCCGGGTGAATAGAATTTCGTACGCCGATGTCCACGTACGAAATGGCCTTCCTGTCCATCGCCTCCAAGAACAGCTTCATGACCCGCGACGAGGCGGCCGCCTGCCTGAACGAATTCCAGGCCCAGCCGGCGGACGGGCCGCCGCGGTCCATCGAGGAGATCGTGAAGGAGAGGGGGCTGCTCAGCTCCGAGCAGGCCAGGATCCTGGGCCAGGCCGCCCGCAAGGTGACCGCCCCGGCGGTCTCCAGGCCGGCCTCCTCCTCGACCGCCATTCCCGCCGCGCCGCCGGCCCCCCCGGCGCCAACGGTCCGCGCGACCCCGCCTCCCCCGGCCCCCGGGAAACCCTCGGCCAGCGAGCCCATCCCCGGCATGCGCATCTGCGGGAAGCTGGGCGTGGGCGGCACCGCCACCGTCTTCCTGGCGGAGGACGTCAAGAACAACCGCAAGCTGGCGCTCAAGATCATGCATCCGTCGCTCGCGAAGGACGAGAAGGCGATGCGCCGTTTCCAGCGGGAGGCGCAGCTCCTCATCGACTTTGACCATCCGAACATCGTGAAGGGCCACGCCAAGGGCATGATGGGCCCCGTGGCCTACTTCCTGATGGAGCACCTCGAGGGGCAGTCCGTGCAGGAGGTGCTGGATAAAGAGAAGCACCTCCCCGAGGCGCGGTCGCTCGAGATCATCAAAGAGACGGCCGACGCCATCGACTACATGCAGTCGAGGGGCATCGTGCACCGGGACATCAAGCCTGGAAACATCTTCCTGCTCTCCGACGGCCGCGTGAAGGTCCTCGACCTGGGCTTCGCGCAGGAGATGAGCGGCGGCGGCGCCGAGGAGGAAACCACGAGCGGCACCGCGCAATACATGAGCCCGGAGCAGGCGCGCGGGGGGCGCGATCTCGACGTGCGGGCCGACATCTATTCGCTCGGGGCCACGCTCTACCACATGGTGATGGGCGAGCTGCCCTTCAGCGGGGGCGACTCGCTCGAGGTGATGGCCAAGCAGGTCCTGGAGGCGCTCAGCTCCACCGGCATGAAGAACCGCCGCGTGTCCAAGCACATGCACTACTTCATCGAGCGGATGATGTCGAAGGACAAGGATCTGCGCTACGCCACGCCCAAGGAACTGGTCCAGGACGTCGACGAGCAGATCGACGGGTTCAAGTCCCTGGAGTTCAACGCCGAGCAGGCCCAAACCACCTCGAGCGCCATGAAGTTCATGAAGGGCCCGCCGGGCGGCAACGAGCCTCCCCCGCCGCCCTCCCGCCTGATCCGGCCGCCCGCCACGCGGAAGATCCCCCGGCCTCTGCCGCCGGGACCGCGATTCCGGAAGAAGTAGCGGGATCATGGGGGGCGGGACGGCGGACAAACCGGACACCACGGTCTTCCGGATCGCGCGGGACGTCGGCTTCAACGCGCGGGTCGAGCCCATCTGGTTCACGTTCACCCGGCTCTCCGCGCGCATGGGGTTCCTCGAGCGTTGGAAGGAGAAGCGACGCACCCAGAAGAGGATAGCCGCCGTCAACGGGGCGCTCCGCGGCCAGGGCGTCCCGCTCGACGGGTGGGAGACGCGGACCGGCGACTGCGTGTGCAACCTCCGCGTGGCCAAGCTGGGCCTCCTCTCCGAGCTCAAGCGCTTCGTCCGCAACGGGGTGGAAGTGGATGCCGAGAAGGAATGGCCCCACCTCATGGCGCTCCGCGACCAGGCGACCCTGCTCGTGCCCGCGGACTTCGCCGTTCCGCAGGTCGTCACCCCGGGGCGGGGCGAGGATGCCCTGGCCGTGGCGAGCGGGCCGCGCCTCAAGGCCGAGCTCGCGAAGGTGGACGAGTGGTTCCGCATCAGCCAGACCTTCGCCATCAAGAAGATGGTGGATTTCCTGGACGCCACCGACCGGGACATCTCGATCTACGAGTCGCGCTTCGGGACGCAGGAAGGCTTCTGGGCGATGTTCGTCTTCGTCCTCCTGCGCAAGCTCACGGACAGGGGCGGGGAGCACCGGCTCCCCGTGATCTTCGCGTGAGCCGGGCCGCGGCGGCCCTGCTGCTCGGGGCGCTGGCCTCGGGCTGCGCGTCGCGGCCGCCGGTGGAGGAGTGGGGTCTGGAGTGCCAGGCGGAGCGCGACCCCGGCCGGCGCCTCGATCTCGTGCGCCGGATGATGGAGACGGGCGACGAGCGCGCGATCCCGGCCCTCGCGGACTGCCTCGAGGCCGTGCGCGTGCAGGGGAAGCCCCCCGACCGCGTCTACGGCACCGGCGTGATCGAGCCGAACGTGACGGTCCCCGCCGAGCTCTGGGGCCTCATCATCCTCACGGGCCAGGACTTCGACTTCGAATTCGCCCGCTGGCGCGCCTGGTACGCCGAGCGCCGCGGCCGCCTGCAGTGGGACGGCGGCCGGCGCCGCTTCAGCGTGCCCTAGAGCACCAGCATCGCGTCGCCGTAGCTGAAGAAGCGGTAGCGCTCGCGGACCGCCTCCTCGTAGGCGGCGAGCACGCGCTCGCGGCCGGCCAGCGCGCACACGAGCATGAGGAGGGTGCTTCGCGGCACGTGGAAGTTCGTCACCAGCGACTTCACCGCGCGGAACTCGTAGGGCGGATGGATGAAGGCCTCGGTCCAGCCGGAGGCCTTGCCGGTCGCGGCCCAGCTCTCCAGCGCGCGCACCGTAGTGGTCCCCACGGCGACGACCTTCCCGGCGGGGGGCTCGGGGATCTCGTAGTACTCGGCTTCCATCTTGTGCTCCCTCAGCTCCTCGCAGCGCACCGGCTTGAACGTGCCCAGGCCCACGTGCAGCGTGACCCGCCGCACCGAGAGTCGGGCCAGGAGCTCCGGGGTGAAGTGCAGGCCCGCCGTGGGGGCGGCGATGGAGCCGTCGCGGGCCGCATAGACGGTCTGGTAGCGCTCGGCGTCCGAGGCGTCCGGGTCGCGGTGGATGTAGGGAGGCAGGGGGGCGCGGCCGAGCCGCCCCAAGTCCGGCTCCCCCGTGAACTCGAGGACCCAGCGGTCGCCCTCCCTCCCTGCGAGGGAAGCCCAGGTCCGGTCGTCCACGCGGAGGCGCTCGCCCTCCTTCAGCCGGCGCGAGCTGTCCAGGAGCGCGTGCCAGCGGAGCCCCTCGAGCCGCCGCACGAGGAGGGCCTCCACCCGGCCGCCCGTCTCGCGGTGGAGGAAGAGCCTCGCGGGGAGCACCCGCGTGTCGTTCAGGTAGACCGTCTCGCCCCGGAGGAAGTCCGCCACGTCGGGGAAACTGCGGTGTTCGACCCGGCCGTCGCGGTGGAGCACCAGGAGGCGCGAGCCGTCCCGGCGGGGGAGCGGTTCCTGCGCGATCAGCTCGCGGGGCAGGGAATAGTCGAAGTCGCTGACTTTCATTTGACAGGGTGTGAGGGTATTATATGATCGAAACCCACCCTTAGGGAGGCTCCTGATGCGCGTTCTCTCCGTGTTCGTCCTGGCGGTCCTCGTCGTCCCGGCGCCCGGCTTCGCCCAGAACGCGAAGGCGGGCGATACGATGACGGTGAGCGCCGAGTCCACCCTCCACCTGGATGTCGTGGTGCGCGACGGCAAGGGGGAGACGACGAACCAGCTCCAGCTCGTGCGGAAGGAGAAGTTCGCGCAGGAAGTGCTGGAGGCCGCCGGAGGCAAGCCCACGTCCGTGCGCGTCCAGTGCGTCGCCTCCACCCTCCAGAAGAGCGGGAGCAACATCCAGCTCGAGGTGGCCCCCACCGCCCTTGCGGGAAAGACGTACGTTTCCACGCTCTCGGGCGGGAACTGGGTCGTGAAGGGTGCCGACGGGGGCGCGACGCCCGCCGGGGGCGAGACCCTGGGCGGCTGGAACGCCGTGACGGCGCTCCTCCCCGCGGGTGGACCCCCGCAGCAGGGGGCGCAGTGGACCGTTGAAGGAGCCGTGCTGTCTTCCCTGGTCTATCCCTCCGGGCTCAAGGAGAAGGAGAGCGCCGGCCAGCTGGCCTGCACCTGCGCCTCCGTGGCCGACGGGAAGGCCACGATCACCTTCACCGGCCAGGTCAGCGGGAAGGCGATGAACGAGGCCGTCGTCGTCCTGGCGGTCCGCAAGGGCGTGCTCGTCTACGATCTCGCGAAAGGCCGGCCGGTTTCTCTCACCGTGAGCGGGGCGGTGAGCACCTCGCTCGACATCGTGGATCGCTACCGCAAGCCCAACGATCCCACCGAGGAAGAGGTCCGCAAGATCGGCGAGATCAACACCCGCAGCCGCCGCATGGAGGCGACCTTCAGCTTCGAGTAGGCGGACCTACGCCACCACCCGGAACGCCGCCGGTGCCGCGTTGAGCGAGATGCGCTTGACGCGTTTCCCCAGCCTGCAGGTGAGCTCGTAGGGGATCGTGCCCAGCATCCGGGCGATCTCCTCCGCGCGCAGCCCGTCGCCGATCAGCGTGACCTCGTCCCCGACCGCGGCCTCGGGCACCGCGCCGACGTCCACCGTGATGTAGTCCATGGTCACGCTCCCCACCACGGGAACCCGGCGGCCGCGGACGACCGCCTCCCCCCGGTTGCCGAGCGCGTAGGGAAAGCCGTCGTTGTATCCGGCCGGACAGGTGGCGATGCGCGTGGGCTGCGGGGTCACGTGGCGGCCGCCGTAGCCGACGGGCACGCCCTCGCCGACCCCCTTCAGGAACGCGATGCGGGTCTTGAGCGTGAGGACCGGCAGCAGCGAGAGGCCCAGCGAGGCGAAGGGGCCCGGATCGATCCCGTAGAGCGCGATGCCGGGGCGGACCATGTCGAAGTGGGATTCGGGGCAGGTGAAGAGCGCCGTGGAGTTCGCGGCATGGAGGATCCGGGGATGGATGCCGTCGGCCGCCAGCTCGTCGACCGCGGCGCGGAAGCGGTCGAGCTGCTCGCGCACGGCATCCGGGTTCCCGGCGGAGGCGAAGTGGGTGGAGAGCCCTTCGAGCTCGAGGTTGGGGCGGTCGAGGACCGCGCGGGCGACGTCGAGCGTCCGCGCGGGGGAACTGCCCAGTCGCCCAAGACCCGTGTCGACCTTGAGGTGGACGCGGAGCGCGCGGTTCCGCCGCCGGGCCTCGGTGTCGAGCAGCGGGAGGAGGTCCGGCGAATGGACGGTCACGGTGATGTCGTGCTGGACGACCGCCGGGATCTCCTCCTCGACGATGGCGCCGAGGATGAGGATGGGGCCGGCCAGCCCGCCCTCGCGGAGCTCGAGGGCCTCGCCCGAATCGCCCACGCCGAGCCGGTCGCAGCCGGCATCGAGCGCGGCGCAGGCCACGGGGAGCGCGCCGTGACCGTAGGCGTCGGCCTTGGCCACGGCGAGGATGCGGGTCCGCGGGCCCACCGCGCGGCGGATGGCGGCGACGTTGTGGCGGAGGGCACCGAGATCGATCTCGGCCCAGATGCGGCAGCCTTTCATGGTCCGTGCGGGACCGGAGGTGCGCCCCGGACGGCCGGAACTCCGGTCGTCCGGGGCCTCTCTCTCTTCCCCCTCTGTCCCTCGCCCTCCAGGGATCCGGGAACAGGGAGACGGTAGGACGTCGCCGTCTCCCTGCCTCCCTGATCCTTCTATTCTTTCGAAGCCTTTCCGAACTTGATCTCCGCCTCGGTCGGCCGCAGGTAGAGCGGCACGAGCGTGGCGGGATCGTGGCGCACCCCGGCCTCCCAGGCGCGCGCCCCCAGGAGCGCGACCGTCTCGGGTCGGGGGTCCCACAGCTCCCGCGGTCCGGTCGAGTGGTCGCGGAAGAGCTCGCCGTAGGCGCCGAGGGCGTCGCCGAAGACGTAAGCGTCCTTCGGGACGCGGGCGGCGAAGGCGGCGGGCTTTTCCGCGAGGTAGTCGGTGCTGCGGCGGCCGTCGACGTAGACCGCGCCGTAGATCTGCTCCCACTTCGCGTCGAGGGCGGGGCAGAGCACGGGGGCGCGGCCCAGGGCGGCCTCGGCCAGGGCGTCGAGTGAGGCCACGCCGGCGATGGGTTTCCCCAGGGCGAGGCAGAGCCCCTTGGCGGCGGCCAGCCCCACGCGGAGTCCGGTGTAGGAGCCGGGGCCGATGTCGCAGGCCACCAGGTCGATCGCGCCGGGCGCGAGTCCGAGCTCGTCGAGGAGCGCCTTCAGGGAAGGCGCAATCTCGCGGCCGTGGACCATCCCTTTTTCAAAGAGCCGGGAGCCCAGGACGCGGCCGTCCAGGCAGAGGGCGATGCCCCCGCGCGCGCCGGACGTCTCGATTCCGAGGACCCTCATCCCATCCGCTCCCCGCGGTTCGGCGGCGTTGACTCCCCGGGTTGTCCTGCCGCGGGACCCCCCAGGGAACCCATGGGCGCTCACCCCAAGTGATTCGACGGAATCGATCCGCCGGGCGGTCCGCCCGCGGGTCAACCCGGTGAATCAGGGCGGGCTCACTACGAGTATACGGCCTAGTTCATAATTGTCAAGTTATAAATTATAAAATATAAACTATGAAGTGCGCACGCCGCCCGGCGGCCAGGGTTGCCCGAGGGGCGATTTCCGATGGACGCATGAGCGGCTCACCCCTGCCTCCCGGGCTTGCCAAGCGGCGCGGGCTCTGATATACCAGTCCACCGCATGAAGCTTTCGCGCCTCCGCAAGATCAGCTGGAAGCTCATCGCCGTCTACTCGGCCGTCGTGGTCCTCGTTTTCTTTGCGGACCCGTCCCCCGACAAGTGGAAGCGGTGGAACTTCTGGGCCGGCGTGGCCCTCGCCCTGGCCTCCATCAGCGTGCGTTTCTGGGCGGCGGGCCACCTCGTCAAGAACAAGGTCCTCACCGTCACCGGCCCTTATGCCTACGTCAAGAACCCGCTCTACATCGGCACCTTCCTCGGCATGGTCGGGTTCGCGTTCATCACCATGGGTCCCCCCGGCGACCCGTGGTACCTGCAGCACCTCAACTGGATCCTTTTCGCCCTGGCGATCCTCGCGTTCGCTTTCTACTACGTCCCCTACAAGAAGCGCCGCGAGGGCGACCGCCTCCACGAGCTCTTCGGCGAGGCGTGGGACCACTACGACCGCACCGTGCCCGACTACTTCCCCCGGCTCACCCGCTACGAACGCGCCCAGGACCGGCCCTGGAGCTGGGCCGCCACCTGCGGGAACAGCGAGCAGTGGACTCCCTTCACCGTCGCCGCGGGCCTCGCGGCCGTCGTCTGGAACGGCTGGATCGTGGAGCAGGTCTCCCGGCTCATGAAATGAGCTCCGCTCCCGGTCCGCGCGTCCTGCGCGACAAGGGGGGCTTCCTCTCGCCGGTGGTCTCCGTCGTCGAGCACGAGGGCCGCCCCGCCGTGCTCAAGGACTACCGCTCCAAGAACCCCGTCACGCGCAACGTCCTCGCGCCCCTCCTCGTCCGCCGCGAGTTCGGCGTCCTCCGCCACCTGGAGGGCATCCCCGGCATCCCCCGCGCCTACGCCGTGGTGGAGAAGCGCGCCCTCCTCCTCGAGTTCGTCGACGGGAAGACCCTGGGGAAGTTCAAGGCAGGCGAGCTCCCCGACGCCGTCTTCGACCGCCTCTGCGAGACCGTGCGCGCCATGCACCGCCGCGGCGTCGTCCACCTCGACCTCCGCCAGAAGAAGAACATCGTCGTCGCCGGAGGCCGGCCGTATCTCGTCGATTTCGCCAACGCGCTCCGCGGCCGCGCCACCGCGGCCCTCCGTGCCGTGGACGAGAGCGCCCTCCTCAAATGGAAGCAGCGCAACTTCCCCCACCTCGTCACCGGCGCCGACCGCGCCGCCCTCGCGGACCACAAGCTCCTCCGCCGCTTCTGGATCTTCACCCCGCGCGGGAAGAGCGTGCGATGACGAACGTCCGGGCGCTCGCCGCCCGGGTCCTCCTGGAATCGGAGCGCCGTTTCGTGGACGACGCGCTCGAGGCGCAGCGCGGCGCCGGCCTCTCGCGGCGCGACCGGGCGCTCCTCACCGCGCTCGTCTACGGCGTCATGCGCCACCGCCGCACCCTCGACTGGCTCATCGACCGCTGCGCCGCTCGCGTCCACCCGGAGATCCGGCAGCACCTCCGCGTGGCCCTCTTCCAGGTCCGCTACCTCACGCGGATCCCGCGCCACGCCGCCGTCCACGAGGCCGTGGAGCTCGCCAAGGGCGTGAGCCGGAAGTCCGCGGGCTTCGTCAACGCCCTCCTCCGCAAGGCCGCCGACCTCCCCCTGCCGGACTCCCTCGGAGTCCGGACGTCCCATCCGGACTGGCTCCTCCAGCGCTGGCAGGGCCGCTTCGCCGATCTCGAGGCGGTGCTCGAGGCCGACAACGCCGTCCTCCCGGTCTCGCTGCGGCCCAATCCGCTCCGCGCGAAGGCCCCGATCGAAATCGAGGGCGATCCCGCCGCCGACCCGCGCTTCCAAGCGGGCGAGTACACCGTGCAGGACGCGACCGCGATGCTCGTGGCCCCGCTCCTGGACCCGAAGCCGGGCGAGCGCGTCCTCGACCTCTGCGCGGCGCCGGGCGGGAAGACCACGCACCTGGCCGAGATCATGGGGGGGAAGGGGCTTGTCGTCGCGGTCGACCTCCCGGACCGCATCGGTCTCGTGGAGGAATCCGCGCGGAGGCTCGGGCTGGCGAACATCCGCTGCGTCGCGGGGGACGGGACCCGCGTCTCGTTCGTGGAACCCTCCGACGCGATCCTGGTCGACGCGCCCTGTTCGAACACGGGCGTGCTCGCGCGGCGGCCCGACGTGCGCTGGAAGCTCCGCGAGCGCGACATCGCCGGCGCGGCCGGGCTCCAGCGGCTCCTGCTCGAGAACGCCGCGCGCCTCCTGACCCCCGGGGGCCGGCTCGTCTACTCCACCTGCAGCCTGGAGCAGGAGGAGAACCACGTGGACCTCCCGGGCTTCCGGGTCGTGAAGGAGGTGCTCACGTTGCCGACGGCGCTTGCCTCGGGCGGCTACCGGGCGCTGGCCGTCAAGGGAGCCGGCGGCGCGTAGCCTCGACTTCCGTCGCCCGACGGGGGGGGAAGCCCCCGGAGGTCCGGTATACTTCAGCGTCCATCAAGGAACCGATCTGATGCGCTTTCTACTGCCGGGGCTTGTCGCGACGGCGCTCCTCGCGGGCGAGGGCTGCAGCGAGGAATGGCGGAAGCGCCACGGCCCACCGCCTGTACCCCCTCTCCAGGAGCCCGGGACCTCCGATCGTATTCAGCGGCTGGAACGGTCGAACCTGGAACTCGCGGAGCGGGTCGGGGCCCTGGAGCGTAACGCCCCGCCGCCCCGCCGGATCGTGGAGGGGAAGCTCACGTCGGTGGAGGAGGGGCTCGGCCTCGTGGTCCTCTCCGTGGGCCGGGAGAGCGGAGTCGCGGTGGGCGACGAGTTGACGGTCCTCCGCAGTGGCGTGTCCGTCGGCAGGGTCCGGATCGACCGCTCGGAGCTCCACTGGTCGTCCGGCTCCGTTCTCGATCCCGCACAGGGGCTCAGGGTCGGAGACAGGGTGAGCAACCGCCTGCCGATCCGTCCCGAAAAGCCCTGAGCTTTATTCCGCGGAACTTCATTTTTCGTGTCGAGTTTTCCGGCCCTGGCGCCTCTGCAGGGGCGAGGACTGAGAAAGGAGGACTCGATGAAGACCGCCGTCGCGCTCACCCTGGTGGCTCTCCTGGCCGATCCTGCGCGGGCCCGGCCCGACGGGGAGGGCGCCTGCTGCGGGCCCCGCGGGGCCGCGCCCTGGAAGGGCTACACCCAGGGTGTCCGATGGGAACGCACGCCCGCCGACGCCGCCCGGCGCGCCGCCCGCGAGAAAAAGCCCGTCTTCCTCTTCCGCCTGGCCGGCGCCCTCGACCTCGAGGGCTGCTGAGCGGCGGGCCACGTCATGAGAACCGTGACGTTCTCGGATCCCGCGACGGCCGCCTTCATGAACGAACACGTCGTCGCCTCCTGGGAGAACCACCGGCCGCGCTTCCACAACTGCGACCCGGGCGAGGAGCGCGAGATCGGGGTCCTGAAGAGCCCGGCCTTCGGCACGAAGAACATCACGAGCTTCGTCCTGGACCCGCAGGGGCGCGTCGTCCACTACTTCAGCGGCTATCTCGAGCCCGCGCGCTTCCGCGACGAGCTGGAATTCTCCCTGCGCCTCTGGAGGGAACTCATGGACGAGAAGGGGAACGCGCGACGCGACGGGTCGGAGCGCTACCTGCGGCTCCACCAGGAGCGTCTCGAACGGCGCCGGGACGAAGCGAAGGGGCTCGCCGCGGAGAAGGTCGCCGCAGTCCCGGAGGGCCTGGCCGCCGACGTCCGCCGGATGCTCGCGCTCTTCGGTGCAGGAAAGGGGCCCCGGACCGGGCACGACATCCCGGTCTCCGAGGCGGAGTTGGCCGCTCCCGGGGCCCTGCTCCGGGTGGCCCAGGCGCGCCGCGACCACCTCGCCGCCGCGCTCGAGGGCCTGGCCCGGACCCACCAGGACCTCATGGGCAAGGTGCGCCTTCACGGCCGCCTCGAGCTCCTGAGGAAGACCGGCTACCGCTACGGGGACGACTTCGCGGAGGAGTAGGTCGGGCTCAGAAGAGGACCAGCAGGTCGTAGAGGCGGAAGGCGTGGTGGACCGCGGATTCCATCTCGTCCGGGCGGTAGACCAGGTCGTCGGTCCGGAGGCGGAACCAGACGCGGAAGCCGCCGCCGGGGGACATCCGGAACTCGAACTTCTCCACGCCCGGAAGGCGCCGCAGGATGATCAGACTTTCCGCCAGGCCCTCGGGCTTCCCCCCCGCCGGCATCCCCTGCAGCGCCAGGTCGCGGATGTAGCCCGCGAAGGTCCCCGAGGCGTAGATGGCCATCGACTCGTCGATGAGCGGGTCGTGCGTGAGCACCCGCGGAAGGGGACGGAACGACTCCCACGCGATCGGCCAGGCGAAGCGGCCGCGTGTCCGCACCACCACGTGGAACCCGGGGGCCACCTTGGGCTCGAGGCGGATCTCGATCTCGTCCTCGTCCGGCTGGACCACGCAGGTGGGCCGCCCCTCGTGCGTGAAGTGGATCCGGTCCCGGTCCAGGATGCCCCAACCGAAGCTCACCGCACCGAAGCGCTCCTTGAGCCGGTCCGCCAGGGCGCGCAGGCGCGCCGTGCGGTCCCGCGAGCCCTTCGTCATCTCCCAGACCACCTTGAGCGGGACGACGAGGATCACGAGGGCGATCCCCCCGATCACGAAGGCCTGGATCCAGGGGGGAATCATCTCGATCACGGCACCCTCACCTTCACGGACGCCGTGTAGAGGAGGCCGCGGTCGCGGCGCGCCGACTCCAGCAGTGTCTCGAGCGACGGCTTGACGTCGAACTTCGAGCGCGAGTCGTTCACGACGACCGTCACCGGTTTCTTCAGGTCGAGCATCTTCTCATGCAAGTATATCCGAAGCTCCTTCGCCCCGGAGGCGCTGATCCGGATCTCGTTGGCCTCCGGGAAGATCTCGCCGCGCGCCTTGATCTCTTCCTGGAAGACCAGGCGGTCCTCGATCGTCTTCCCCTGCAAGTCCGGGAAGCCCCGCTTGATAAGCTCCTTGCCGCGGAACTCGGCGATCTCGAGCCAGAAGGCGCGCGCGAAGGTCCGGTCGTGGGTCGCGACCGCCGCGCGTTTCGGGTAGGGGTCCCGACGTTTCGTGCCCATCCACTCCCAGACGGCGGCGTTCTCCTGCGGGAACCACTCGTGGCCACCGTCGGGGAACTCCCTGAACGTGAAGTCCATCTTGAGCGCGTCGATCTGCGCCCGGGCGGTCTTCACCCACGCGTTGGGGACCTCGGGGTCCTTTGCCCCGACCACCCAGTAGAGCGGGGTGGCCGCGAGGTTCTCCACGCCCTCGGCGGCGACGGCCCGCTCCTTCACGCCCGCCACCGGGGGCAGGTAACGGAACATCGGCCCGCCCGACCTCGGCGCCGCCCCGGCGAAGAGGTCCGGATACATGCAGGCGAACTCGAACGATCCGTTCCCGCCCATCGAGGCCCCGTCGATGAAGACGAGGTCGGGATCGATCGAGTAGGCGGACATCAGGTGGCGCATCGAGCCCAGGATGTAGGCGTGCCCCAGGAGCGAGCGCCCCCAGCCGCCGCGCCCCGCCGTGGGACAGAGCAGGAACGTGTCCCCGGCGCGCTGGACGTCGGCCAGCCAGTTCCGGATGAACCCGTCGCCCGTCCCGCCCTGCCCGTGCAGGCTCACGAGGAGCCTCCAGCGCTTCGCCGGATCGTAGTCCTTCGGCACCCAGAGGACATACTCGAATTCCACGGCGAGCGGGTGCTCCGCCTTCAGCTTCTTCCGGACGATCTGCCCCTTCTCGGCAGCGTCCGGCCGCCGGGGCGCGCGGCGCAGTTCCGATTCGACCTCGGAGGGCGTGGCTTTGATCTCGGCCAGGATCTTCGCCCGCGCGGCCTTGTCCGGCTCCGCGAGCCAGCGCTCGACCGGGGAATCCTGCAGCGCGAGGAGGAGGAGGGCCGGAAGCATGACTACTTAACGGGACGGCGGATTGCCCCGCTTCCCGCGCCGTGTTATCATCCCCCCGGCATGCCGTTCGACGAGAAGTTCCTCCGCACCCTCGAGGCGCTCAACGTCCTGGCCCGCCGGACCCTGCGGGGGGACGACCGCGCCGAGCGCCGCACCCCCCGGAAGGGCGCGTCCATGGAGTTCGCCGACTACCGACGCTACACCCCGGGAGACGAGATCCGCTACATCGACTGGAACGTCTACGCGCGCCACGGGAGCCTCTTCGTGAAAGAGTTCTCGGCGGAGGAAAACGTCCATGTCTCGATCCTGCTGGACACCTCGCGCTCCATGGAGTTCGGGAGGAAGTTCGAGGCCGCCCGCGAGCTCGCCGCGGCGCTGGGCTACATCGCCCTGGTGAACTACGACACCGTGAGCCTCTACGGGTTCGGGTCGGAACTCCGGCCCGCCACGACCTTCCTGCGGGGGAAGGGCCGCGTGTTCGATCTCCTGGCGGCCGTGGACGGGCTCGCGACCGGCGGGGTCACGGACCTGCGCGCGGCGTTCCGCTCGGCGCTCCCGAAACTCCGCGGGAGGTCGCTGGTCCTCCTCATCACGGACTTCTACGACGCCGCGGGGTACGCCGAGGGCATCC
>JAHFOZ010000004.1:0-1904 GCA_023261405.1 Planctomycetota bacterium | reverse complement strand
ATCCGCGCGCTCCTCGCCCAGCGGCTCGAGGTGCACCTCATCCACATGGTGGCGCACGAGGAACTCGCGCCGAGCGTGCGCGGCCGGTACAGCCTGCTGGACCTCGAGACGGGGCGCGCGCGGGACGTGACGCTCCTCCCGAAGACGGTGGAGGCCTACCGCCACCGCTTCGCGCAGTACTGCGAGGAGATCGAGGAGTACGGCCGGGTCCACGAGCTGGCCTGCGCGCGCGTCCTGGCGGAGGACCCCCTGGAGCGGAGGGTCACCGACGTCCTGCGCGCGGGCGGGATCCTGGAGCACCGGTGAGCTTCGACCGCCCCGAGGGGTTGTGGCTCCTGGCGCTGGGCGTCCCGATCCTGGTCTTCCACTTCTACAAGGGCCGCATCCGGAGGATGGCGGTTCCCACGCTCCTCTTCTGGGAGCAGGTCCTGGTGGAGGAGGAGCGCCGCACGGCGCTCAAGCGGCTGCGCCACTACGCGTCGCTCCTCCTCAACCTCGTCGCGCTCCTCGTCCTCACCTCCGCCTTCGCGGGCCCGAACGTGGAGGGCCTCACGCGGAAGCCGGGTCGCTACGCACTGGTGGTGGACGGGACCGCGAGCATGGGCGCCATGGAGGCGGACGGCCGCCCGCGCGTCGAGCACGCCCTCGCCCTCGGCCGCGAGTTCGCCCGCTCCCTCGGGTTCGGCGACCAGGTCTCGTTCCACGACTTCTCGGGGGCGCGCGCGCCGATGACGTCGGACCACGACGCCTTCGCGCGGAAGCTCGCGCCGTCGGCGCCCGCCGGACGGGTCGACCTGCGCGAGCGGGTGCTCTCAGCCCTCTCGGCGGGGGAGGATGTCACGGCGATCCTCCTGACGGACCGGCCGCCGGAGGGGGTGGATGATCTCCTGGCGACCGGCCGGCTCCGCGTGGCGCGCGTGGGAGCGCCGCTGGAGAACACGGGGTGGACGGCGGGAGTGCCCGTGAGGCGGGCGGGGGAGAAGCGGATGTCCCTCTCCCTGACGCTGTCCTCGTTCGCGGCGTCCAGGGTCGAACGCTCCGAGGTGCTGCTCTTCAACCGCAAGGAGATCGCGCGCCGCGCCGTGGCGCTGGAGGCGGGGGCGCGCACGGAGCGCGAGTGGGTCCTGGACCCCGCGCGGTTCCCGGGCGAGAAGCTGGAGGAGGGCGGCCTGATCGAGGTGGCGCTGGACCCGCGCGACGCGTTCCCCGCGGACGACGTGGCCTCGTTCGTGCTGCCGCCCCTCCTGCCGCCGTCGGTGATCGTCTTCCATCCCGGGACGCCGGACCGGCTGCTGATGATCGCGCTTGAGACGGCGCGGGCCGAAGGCCGGGTGGCGGCGGAGATCGGGGAGGCGACGGTGGACCGGTACGCGGCGGTGCGGCCGCGGCTGGGGGAGGGGTGGATCGTGGTCTTCGATCGCGTGGCGCCGCCGGGCCCGCTGGGGGCGGGGGGGACGCTGATCCTGGGCGCGCCGGGAGGGCCGGCGGTCGAGCAGCCGACGATCGTGGACTGGGACCGGGAGGCGGCGCCGAACGACCAGGTGGATTACGCGGGCCTGCTGGCGCGGCGGTCGCGGATCCTGGAGGGGCCCGCGCTCGTGCGCGCGGCGGAGGGACCGGTGGCGACGTGGTCGGCGAAGGGCGGCCAGGCGGTGGTGGAGCTGGGCTTCTCGATCGGGGAGAGCGACATTGGGGCGCGCACGACGCTGCTCCACCTGCTGTACAATTTCGCGGACTGGGCATCCTGGCGCGGCTGCCGCGCGTTCCGCCCGCAGCTCCGGCTGGGCGAGCCGCTCCGGCCGGAGCGCCGGCCGTGGATCGACGAGGGGGAGATCCTGGCGGCGCAGGAGGAGCGGCTGGAGCGCCTGCCCGTGCGGAAGGGGAGGGCGGAGGGGGCCCTCGCG
>JAHFOZ010000298.1 GCA_023261405.1 Planctomycetota bacterium | reverse complement strand
AGGATGCCGTTCGCCCGCTCCACCGACCGCGCCAGCGCGCGGGTCCAATAGCACCTCCACCACCACGGGTAGGCGGAGGGCTCGCGGAGGAAGATCACGTCGTACACCGTGATCACGCCGCGGCAGTCGAGGCCGGAGGGGAGGAAACTCTTGGTGGAATGAAGGACGTCGAGCTTCTCCTCGCGCGCCACGCGCCGAAGCACGAAGTGATCGAAGCGCAGGCGCCGCAGCCGGCCCATCGGGGGCACGGGCACCCGCCGCCAGCGCGGGGAAGCCGGGGCGCCCTCCCAGTCCGAGAGGAGGACGAACTCGTGTGTGCATTCCAGGCGCGCCAGGGCGAGCACGAGTTCGCGGACGTAGCGCTCCACTCCGCTCGCCCCGGGGAGCGTCATGTTCGGCGCGTAGATCCCGATGCGCATCGGCCGTCAGGCGCCCGGGCGGGTGGCCAGGTGGCTCGCGACGCCCCGGAGGAGGCCCTTGAGCCCCACGGCCATGAGGTCGGGGGCGCCGCGCTCGAGGACGAAGAGCCCGAGGCGGGCCACGCGCCGGGCCACGAAGATCGGAAGCGCCGTCGGGCGCGCGTGCCGCAGGACGAAGAGCATGCTGTTGTGCGCCTGCCAGTAGAGCCAGCGCTCGAAGCGCGGGATGCGGCAGCCGCCCGTGGGCAGATGGAGGTGCTCGAGGGACGCCCGGGGCTCGAAGACGAGGCGGAAGCCGGCGCGCCGGGCGCGGAGACAGAAGTCCGTCTCCTCTCCGATGGAGGAGCCGCCGTAGGCGCGGTCGAAGCCGCCCACGGCCCGGAAAACCTCGCGGCGGAAGGACATGTTCCCCCCGGGGAGGTGCTCCACGTCGCAGCGCTCCTGGGCGCCAAAGTTGCGCGTCACCACCCCGTCGCCGGGCCGGAATCCGCCGGTGCCCGCGCCGCTCGAGTCGTAGCCTCCCAGGACCCGCCCGCCCACGCCGTGCACCCGGGCATCCGCATACGCCTCGGCGTGGAACCGGACGAGGTCGGGATCAGGGATGCTGTCGTCGTCCAGGAAGAGGATCACGTCGCCCGCGGCCGCGCGCACGCCCACGTTCCGCGCATTGGGAAGGCCGCGCTCGGCGAGGCGAAGGAGCTTCAGGTGCGGCCGCCCGGAGACGTAGCCGGCCAGTCGCGCGTCCTCGGAGGCCGACTGGTCCACCACGACGATCTCGTCGGGTGCGCGGGTCTGGTGCTCCAGGTGGCGCAGCAGGTTGTAGACGGCCTCGGGCCGGTCCACGGTGGGCAGGACGAGGGAGAGGCGGACGGATGTCATCTAGTCTTATCGGCCGGCTCGATGCCGCCGGTAGAAGTATACTCACCGGGGACCGGGGCCGACGGCCTTCCGCAGCGATTCCTCGACCTGCCCGGCTGCGCGGTCCCAGTTATAGGTGGCCTCGGCGAGTTCCCTCCCCCGCCGTCCCATCCTCTCGCGGGCCTCCCGGTCCGCCAGCATATCCGTCAGCGCCCCGGCCAGGGCCTCCGCGCCGAGAGACACGGCCACGCCGGCGCCGCTCCCGCCGATGAACTCCCGGAGGTCCTCCATGTCGGTCGCAGCGACAACGGGCCGGCCCCCGGCCATGTACTCGTAAACCTTGAGGGGCGAGAACCCGAAGAGCGGATGCGGTGCCCGCAGCACGTACGCGCACACATCCGCTGCGGCCACGTAGTCGGGCACCTCCGCATGGGGGACGGGTCCCCGGGCGAGGATCCCCGGCGACTCCTGGGGCT
Organism: Planctomycetota bacterium; assembly: GCA_023261405.1. GTDB lineage: Bacteria > Planctomycetota > MHYJ01 > MHYJ01 > JACPRB01 > JACQFK01. The sequence goes on along the minus strand of JAHFOZ010000298.1, from coordinate 4,960 downwards.
CCCCGCCCACGAGGACGAGGAGCGCCCCGGCGCGGCGCGCGGCCTCCACGAGCAGGTCGCGGGAATGGTGGGCGTAGAAACTTGCCACGCAGAGCACGATCGGGCGGTCCGACGGCAGCGAGAGCTTCCGGCGCGCGGCCTCCCGGTCCCCCGGCCGGAAGAGCGCGAGGTCGGCGCCGTTGGGGACCACGTCAATGCGGTCCGGGGGGAATCCGTAGCGCTCCGTCAGGGCGCGGGCGAGCAGGGGCGAGACGGTCACCACGCGCGCCGCGCGCGCCAGCGTGTATCGATGGGAGACCCGGACCGCTTTCCGCCTCCAGGCCGGGCGCGCCTCGACTTCCAGGAGGCCGTTCACCTCCGCCACCAGTGGGCGGCCCAGCCGCTCGGCGGCCAGGGCGGGCGTCACGGTCGCGTGGATGCCGCGGACGTAGACCGCGTCCGGGCGGAAGGCGCGCCCGCTCTCCATGAAGACCCCGAGCGACCCGAAGAGATGCTGGAGCTTCCCGGCCTTGAGCGCGTCGCATGGGGCGGCTATGCCGGGGGCCGCCCCGCCCGGCGCCACCAGCCGGACCTCGTGCCCTTTCGCGACCAGGCGGTTGACGATCGAACGGACGTGCACGCTCCACGCGTAGGGCGAGGAGAGATCGTCGAACGAGAGATAGAGGATCCTCATGCGGACGAAGGCCCGCGGGTTATCTCGTGCGGCCCGCTTTGGCCAGCGCTTCGATCTTCTCGAGGAGCCTGGGGAAGTTCTTGCGCGCGTCGGCGCGGGCCAGCGCGATGGCACGCCCGCGCAGCGCGACCTCCTGGCGGTTCTTCTCGTCGGAGATGACCTTGAGGAGGGCCTCGGCGAGCCCGTCGGGTTTGGCCACGGGGAACACCCATCCGGACTGGCCGTCCAGGATCCACTCGCGGTTCGCCGGGATGTCGCTGGCCACGCAGGGCAGCCCCATCGCCATCGCCTCGAGCAGGCCGAGCGAGGCGCTGTCGCTCCGGGAGCAGGTGACGTAGAGGTCCCCCATCGCGAGGTACTCGGGAATCCTCCCGTTTTCCACCATCCCGACAAACTTCACGCGGTCGGCGACCTTGAGATCCGTGGCGCGCTTCTCGAGGTCGGCCCGGAGGTTGCCGTCGCCCACGAGCACCACGGCGGCGTTCTCGAGCCCGGGCTTCGAGAGGGCCGCGAGGAGCGTGGGATGGTCGTACATCTCCTTGAGCGGGCGGGTGGAGATGATCACGAACCTGTCGGCCACGCCGAGCTCGGCGCGGAGGGCGTCGTTGCGGGGGCGGGGCTCGAACTTTCCGCCGTCGAGCTCGATGGGAAGGACCTCCACCGCATCGGGACGGAGGCGGGCGAGCTTCTTGGCCTCCTCGGCGGCGGTCTTCGAGTTGCACACCACGAGGTTGGCGGTGCGCAGGGCCTTGACGGCGCGTTCGGCGAACCCGCGGTGGAGCTTGGGCCAGACGAGGATGTCGGAGCCCCACGGAAAGAGCGCCAGCGGCTGAGCCCCCGCGTGGGCGGCCACGTACCCGGAGGTGAGCGCCCAGTTCGCGAAGACCACGTCGAAGCGGTTCTTGTAGATGACTTCCTTGACCTTGAGGCAGGCGCGGGCCTCGTCCCGCCGGTACTCCACGGCGCGGATCAGCCTCCACTTGCTGGCCCCGGCGCCATCGGGATAGGTGGCGAACTTCTCCTGGATCACCTTGAGGCCGAGGTCCGCGACGAACTTGGGCAGCTCGGGCGCGCGGTGGAAGAACGTCAGCAGCGTGACCTCGTGGCCCGCGGCGCGGAACTGCGAGAGCAGCCGCTCGTCGTGCACGTTCAGGATGTCCGAGAGGTAGAGGATGTTCATGCGGGGGGCCGCCCCCAAAGGGATTTGATCACGCCCAGGTCGTAGCCGTCGATCACCTTCGCCGCGCGGGCCAGGACCCAGCACAGGATGCAGGAGAGGAGGAAGGACGGGACCAGGAGCGCCGCCGCTTCAAGCCGGGTATCCACGAACTCCGGGCGGATGGCCGCAAGGCGCCACGCGCCCCACACCAGCACCGGCGAAACCCCCACGACCAGCGGCCTCAAGAGCGCGTTTCCCAAGTACTCTCTCCAGCTGAATTTGAGCGTCCCGTGCAGCCCCATCATGAACACGATTTGCGAAAGGACCAGTCCGGCCGTGACCGACCCGGCCAATCCCCGGACATCATAGCGATGGCCCATTCCCATGTAAAGCAAGAGGGCCGCCCCAAGCCCCCCGGCCGTGCTCCCCAGGAGCAGCCCCGAACGCCCCTTGGCCAGGCCGATCCCGTGTGCCGCCGAACCCACGGCGAGCACCCCCGAGGAGAGGGCGATGATCCGGAGCACCGACTCCGCCCCCGGGATGGACTCCCCCATCCAGAGGACGAGGAGTTCCCTGCCGAAAAGCGCAGCGAATCCCAGGATCCCGAAGGCGGCCAGCGCGTGATACTTCGTTCCACGCATGAGAAGCAGGTGCAGCCGATCCCGGTCGCCCCGGGCCTCCAGGTCCGCCGCCGCCGGCAACACCCCCGAGGAAAGCACCCCCAGGAAGCCTCCCAGCCGCTCCACTACCGCGGATCCGAACTGGTAGTGCGCCACCTCCGACGGCATCGCCCCCCGCGCGATCAGGAGCAGCCGGTCGCTCCGGAAGATCACGTGCAGCCACTGGTTGACCTCGATCATCCATCCCCGGCGGATGAGCCCGGCCAGTTCCTTCCACCGGAACCTCCGCGGTGAGCCACCCGGGTCCGCCCCCTGTTTCTCCAGCAGGGCCGCCAGGATGACGACCTGGAGCGCCGCGAAGAGGACCCCGTTGAAGGCCATCCCGGCCAGGCCGAAGCCGCTCTCCAGCGCCAGGACCAGGCCGGCCACCGAGAGCGGCGTGATGACGATCGACACAAGGTTGACCTGATCGAGCCGCTGGAGGCCGGCCAGCGTTGCATTGAGGTGCCGGAGCAGCGGCGTGAAGGCGGCCTGAGCGCCGATGGCGCAGATGACGAAGTAGGCAGGATGGCCGGAGGGGACCATCGAGCGCAGGAGGGTCCGCGCGCCGAGACCCACCCCCACCACGAGGAGCGCCCCGACGCCGAGATCGAACCAGAACCAGGAGGCCCCCAGCGTCTTGAGCCCCTCCGCGTCTCCGCGCGCCCTCCGGCCCGCCACCTCCATCGCCAGCCCCTGCCCGATCCCCAGGTCGAAGCGGCTCAGCCACAGCACGACCCCCTGGAGCACCACCCAGACGCCGTAGAGCTCCATGGAAACCTTCGCCACGCAGTAGGGCGTGACCACGATCGGAAGGAGGAAGGACACGACGAAACCGGCGACCGAGTAGGCCGTGTTCCGAGCGAGACTCTTCTTGTCGGCCGTCACGGGCCGCCGGCCTCGTCCAGGATCCCGGCCAGCTTCCCCGCCTGCGCCCGGCGCTGGTACTCTTCCCCGGAGGGCGCCACGTAGCGCGGCAGGAACGCGTCGATGAACTCCGCGAGCGCGGGGGCCCAGCGGTCGGGCTCCTCCGAAGGGACCGGGACGCCCGCCCCGGTCCTGCGGAGCCACGCTTCCACGATGCCGCCGCGGGGGGCGATCGCGAACGTGGGGCGCCCGGCGCGGAGATATTCGTAGAGCTTGGCCGGGAGCTGCCGCGCCGCCGGCGTTTCAAGGCAGAGAAAGAAGGCCGTGCTCGTGGAGAACACGGGGCCGAGGTCCCGCTGTGCCAGGTGCCCGCTGACGCTCACGGGGAACGGCCACGCGCCCGGCGCGAACGAGCCGAAGCGGTCCCCCACGATTCTCGCCTCCACGTCGGCCCGGCCGAGGCGCGCGAGCGTCTCGAGAAAGGGACGCGGACTCTGGTGTCCGTAGACGGCACCCGCATAGGTGAAGACGAGACGGGGCCCCTTCGGGGGCGGCCCCACGGCGTAGTCCCCCGGGTCGAAGCCGTTCTCGATCGTCTCGCAGCGCGTCCCGGGGAAGCGCGCCCGCAGGTCCTCGGTGTGGAGCGGATTGAGCGTCACCACGACCGACGCCGACTTCATGACGGAGGCCTCCATCCGCCGCTGCCAGACATCGTGCAACGGGGTGGCCGGCTTGTAATACATGTTGCGCGTCCACTCGTTGTGGAAGTCGGCCACGAAGGGGAGGCGCGCCCTCCGCGCCGCGCGGGACGCCGCGATGAGGGAGCCCGTGGGCACGGAGTTGGCCCAGAGCACCCCGGGCCGGTGGCGCTCGATGAGCCCGGGCAGCCCGGCCTCCAGCGCGGCCATCCAGCCCAGCTCCTCGTCGGGAAACGACAGGAGGCGGCGCGCCCGCTCGCGCAGGCTCGCCGGGAGGAGTCCCAGCGCGCGGAGCGGCTCGAAGGGCTGCAGCCGGTGGTCCGCCGGCGGGCATCCCTCGAAGCTCGGGTCCAGGGGCTGCATCGGGTCGGGCTGGCGCGCCACGACCGCGGTCGTCCATCCGAACTCGGGCAGGTAGCGCGCGAACTTGGAGGCGCGGTGCGCCGCCACCGCCCCCGCAGGCGGAAAATGGCAGGCCACCATCAGGACTCGTTTCGGGGCGCTCACAGGAGCCCGCGCCGCCGGAGTTCCCGCTCGGCACGCTCGAATCCGTCCCGCGCCTCCGACGAACGCGCCCACTCCACGAGGCCCCCGAGCCCTTCGCCGAGACCGATCCGGGCGACAAATCCCAGCGCCTCCCGGACGGCCGAGACGTCCGCGGTGCAGTGCCGGACGTCGCCGGCGCGGAATCGCCGCATGACCGACGGACGGACCGCGACGCCGCAGAGACGCGCCAGCCTGCCGGCCAGTTCGAGGATCGTCGTCGCCATCCCCGTCCCCACGTTCAGGACCCGCGGCTCCCGCGCCGGCCGGCGCAGGGAGGCGAGGACGGCACGCGCCACGTCCTCCACGTGGATGAAATCGCGGGTCTGCAGGCCGTCCTCGTACACGACGGGCGGCTTCC
>JAHFOZ010000297.1 GCA_023261405.1 Planctomycetota bacterium | reverse complement strand
CGCGGTCGTCTGCTCCTCCAACATGAGCGTGGGGGTCAATCTCCTCTTCAAGCTGGTCCCGGAGGTCGCGAAGACGCTGGGCAAGGACTACGACCTCGACATCGTGGAGACGCACCATCGCTTCAAGAAGGACGCCCCGAGCGGCACGGCCAAGACGCTCGCCGAGCGCATCGAGGCGGCCACGGGCCGGAAGCCCGGCATGCACTCGGTCCGTTCCGGCGACGTCGTGGGCGAGCACCGGGTGATCTTCGGGACGCTGGGCGACTCGATCGAGATCATCCACCGGGCGAGCTCGCGCGACATCTTCGCCCGGGGCTCCCTCGAGGCCGCCCGCTGGGCGTCCAAGGCCACGCCCGGCCTCTACACGATGCTGGACGTGCTGGGCTAGCCCCTGTCACGGGGAGCCCCAGTCTCTCTTGTGACATCAGCGGTGAATCACAGCGGCCGTTTTATGGCGCGTGCAAATCCTTGACGGTCAAGGGGCTGGGTGGTGTAATGGGCGCCGTTCATTTGGCCGCAGGAGGGGACGTGGGCGGCACGCTTACCAAGAACGAAATCGTTCGCACCCTGGCCGAGAAGTACGAGCTGGAGATTGCCTCCACCCGCCGCGTGGTCCAGGGCACGCTCGACATGATGCTTGAGTCGCTCCTCAAGGGCGACAAGGTGGAGCTGCGTAACTTCGGCGTCTTCGAGGTGATCCAGCGCAAGGGACGCATCGCCCGCAACCCCAAGTCGCGCCAGGAAGTCTTCATCCCCGAGCGGAAGGTCGTGAAGTTCAAGCCCGGCAAGGTCATGGAAGACAAGATCACCACCCCCAGCATGAAGGGGGGCATCCAGCCCGCGCCCGCGCGGAAGAAAGAGGGCACCAGTGAACCTCCACGAATTCCAGGCGAAGGAAGTCTTCCGTAAGCACGGCATCCCGGTTTCGGCCGGGTTCGTCGCCGAAACCCCCGACCAGGCGGCCGAGGCCTTCACGAAACTGGGCGGCGCCGTCGCGGTCGTGAAGTCCCAGATCCACGCCGGCGGCCGCGGCAAGGGCACCGTCTACGAGAAGGACCTCAAGACCGTGCGCCTGCAGGGCGGCGTCAAGCTCGTGAAGAGCGCCGCCGAGGCGAAGGACATCGCCTCTAAGATCCTCGGCCACCCGCTGGTCACGAAGCAGTCCGGGCCGAACGGGCGCATCGTCCGCCGCGTCTACGTCGAGGCCGGCTGCGACATCGCCCGCGAGCTCTATTTCGGCGCCGTCCTGGACCGCAAGGCGGGCCAGCCCGTCCTCATGGCCTCCACGCAGGGCGGCATGGAGGTGGAGGAGGTCGCCGCGCGCGACCCGAACGCCATCCTCAAGGAGCACTGGGACGTGGGCTACGGGCTCCAGGCCCACCAGGCCCGCCGCCTCGGCTTCGGCCTGGGCCTTTCGGGCGACTCGTTCAAGGAGTTCGTCAAGCTCGCCCACGCCGTGACCCGCATGTTCGTGGCCTGCGACTGCTCGCTCCTGGAGATCAACCCGCTGGTCGTGACGAAGTCGGGCGCCGTCCTCGCGCTCGACGGCAAGATGGGGATCGACGAGCGGGCCATCGAGCTCAAGAAGCAGCCCGAGCTCGCCGCGATGGCCGACGTGCACGAGGAGGACCCCGTCGAGCACGAGGCCGCGAGCTACGGCCTGAACTACGTGTCGATGGAGGGCAACATCGGCTGCATGGTGAACGGCGCGGGCCTCGCCATGGCCACGATGGACATCATCAAGCAGGCGGGCGGCGCGCCGGCGAACTTCCTCGACGTGGGCGGCGGCGCGAACAAGGACCAGGTGAAGAAGGCCTTCAAGCTCCTCCTGGCCAACCCCGACGTCAAGGCGCTCTTCATCAACATCTTCGGCGGCATCCTCCGCTGCGACATCCTCGCCCAGGGCATCGTAGACGCCGTCAAGGAGGTGGACGTGAAGATCCCGCTGGTCGTCCGGCTCGAGGGGACCAACGTCGAGCTCGGACGGGAGATCCTCAAGAACAGCGGCCTCAAGATCACCCCGGCGGTCGACATGGGCGACGGGGCGAGGAAGGCCATCGAAGCCGCGGGGTTGAAGAAATGAGCATCCTCGTCGACAAGAACACGCGCATCGTCGTGCAGGGCCTCACGGGCGAAGCCGGCAGCGTCCACGGCAACGGCATGCTGGAGTACGGCTCGACCGTGGTGGCGGGCGTCACGCCGGGGAAGGGCGGCACGTCCTGGGAGTCGAAGAAGGGCGTCAAGGTGCCCGTCTTCAACACCGTCGAGGAGGCCGTGGCGAAGACGGAGGCCAATGCGAGCGTCGTCTTCGTCCCGGGCGTCGCGGCGGCGGACTCCGTCATGGAAGCGGCGGCGGCGGGCCTTCCGCTCGTCGTGTGCATCACCGAGGGCATCTCGATCATGGACGAGGTGCGCCTGCGTGCGTTCCTCAAGCAGGCGAAGACCCGGATGATCGGCCCCAACTGCCCCGGGCTCATCACCCCCGGCCAGACGAAACTGGGCATCATGCCCGGCCACATCCACAAGCCCGGCGACATCGGCGTGGTCTCCCGCTCGGGGACGCTCACGTACGAGGCGGCCTGGCAGCTCTCGGCGCTCGGTTACGGCCAGTCCACCGCGGTGGGGATCGGCGGCGACCCCGTGCAGGGCACCGATTTCATCGACATCCTGGAGCTCTTCAACCGGGACGCGGCGACCCGGGCGATCGTCATGATCGGCGAGATCGGCGGCACGATGGAGGAGGAGGCCGCCGAGTTCATCCGGAAGAACGTGAAGAAGCCGGTGGTGGCCTTCATCGGCGGCCAGACCGCGCCCCCGGGCAAGCGCATGGGCCACGCGGGCGCCATCATCCAGGGCGGGAAGGGCACGGCCGCCGCGAAGTACGAGGCGCTCCGCGCCGCGGGCGTCACCTGCGTCCAGAGCCCCGCCGACATCGGCCGGGCGATGAAGGAGCGCCTGGAGGGCAAGGCGGCCTGATGCTCAAACGGCAGGCGCTGTTCTTCGCCGTCCTCGCAGCCCCCGGTATCGCGTTTTCCGCGCTGCATCGGCATCCCGTCTTCCTGTGGACCCTGGCCCCGGCCGTCCCGGCGGCCTGGTGGGCGGCGTCTCCCGTCACCTGGCCGGCCTGGCTCTGGCAGGGGCTCCGGCGCTCGGTGCCCTGCTCCCTCCTCTTCGCGGCGGTGCTGTGGCTGCTGAGCTGATCCCCGCCCTCGTCCGGCGCGCCCTCCTCGAGGACGGCGCGTTCGACGACGTCACTTCGCCGATCGTGGGCGCGGCGCGGGCCCGGGGGCGCTTCGTCGCCAGGCAGGACCTCGTGGTCTGCGGCCTCGGCGTCGCGCGCGAGGCGTTCCGGCAGGCGGGGGCGTCGTTCTCCCCGCGGACGAAGGACGGGGCGCGCCTCCGGAAGGGGGCGGTGCTCGCCGTCGTGAGCGGCCGCGCGCGGAACGTCCTGGCGGGCGAGCGGACGGCGCTCAATTTCGTGCAGCAGCTTTCCGGGGTGGCGACGCTGACGCGGCGGTTCGTGGACCGGGCGAGGCCGGCGAGGATCCTGGATACGCGCAAGACCACGCCCGGCCTGCGGGCGCTCGAGAAGTACGCCGTGCGCTGCGGCGGGGGGACCAACCACCGGATGGGCCTCGACGACCGCGTCCTCATCAAGGACAACCACGTCGCCGCGGTGGGGGATATCGAGCGGCTGCGCGAGAAGGTCTACGAATTCGCCTCGAAAGGCCTCCCGATCGAGATCGAGGCGCAGGACCTGGAGCAGGCGCTCGTCTTCTCCACGTTCCCGATCCAGGTCCTGATGCTCGACAACTTCCCCCTCCCCCTCCTGCGCCGCGCCGTGAGGCTCGTGCGTTCGGTCCATCCCGGCCTCACGATCGAGGCCTCGGGCGGCGTGACGCTGGAGACCGTGGGACCCATCGCGCGGACCGGGGTGGACTGGATCAGCGTGGGGGCGCTCACCCATTCCGCGCCCGCCGTGGACATCTCCCTCGAGCTATGACGCCGGAATCCATCCGCACCCGCCTGCACACCCGCGTCGTCGGGAGGCACGTCCACACCGTGGAGAGCTGCGTCTCCACGAACGATCTGGCGTGGAAGGCGGCGCTCGAGGGCGCGCCGGACGGGACGGTCTTTTTCTCCGAGGAGCAGACGAAGGGTCGCGGCCGCTTCGGCCGGGTCTGGAGCGCGCCGAAGGGGAAGGGGTTGCTTCTGTCGGCCATCCTCCGGCCGGAGCTCGGCGTGGACCGGGTGCCGCTCGTCACCGCGATGGGCGCCCTGGCGGTGGCCGATGTGGTCGGCGACGAGGCGAGGATCCGTTTTCCGAACGACGTGATGCTGGAGGCGGGGAAGGTGGCCGGGGTCCTGGTCGAGGCGCGCTTCATCGGGGCGAAGCCGGACCTCTTCATCGTGGGGATCGGGCTGAACGTGAACGCGCACCCGCCGGGCGTCGGCGCCGCCTCGCTCGGTCCGGACGTCGCGCGGGTCCGCGTGGCGCGGGAGCTCCTCGAGTCGCTCGACGCCTGGTACGGCCGCCTGGAGGGGAGCCTGCGCGACTACCGCAAGGCATGGCGGGACCGCTCGGCCATCCTCAAGAAGCGCGTGCGGATCCGCGAGAACGGCAAGGCCGCGGTGGGGGTGGTGGAGGACGTGGATCCGCTGGACGGCGTGACGCTGCGGCTCGAGAGCGGCCATCTGCGGACCTTCCGCGGGGAGCACGTGGAGCACCTGGAGCTCGCCCGGTAGGCTATTTCACCTCGACGTACTGGCCGCCGTTCTGCGCGGCCAGCCGCTTCATGAAGGGGCTGGGGCCGAACGAGATCGTGTGGATCACGATCTGCCGGATGCGGTTCAGCTTGCGGACCTCCCGGAGCACGTCCTCGGTGTCCACCACGCGTCCGGCGGTGGGCTCGCCGTCGGAGAGGAGGAAGACGGTGTCGACCTCCTTGTGCTGGAAGGCCACGACGAGAGTGTCGAAAATGTTGGTGGTGCCGCGCGGCTGGAGCGCGTTCACCTTGTCCTGCGAGGCCTTGAGCGTGGACTTGATCCCCACCATGCCCTGCTGCCACGGCTCGACCTTGTCGTCGAAGAAGATCATGTTGAAGCTGGCTTCCTTGTTGAGCTGGCCGAGGACGCGGACGAGCTCCTTCTTCGCCTGGTCGAGGCGGCTCTCCTTGCCGGTGACGATCTCGGCCATGCTTCCGGAGATGTCGAGGCAGAAGACGAGCCGCGTGCTGAGGACGGTGATGCCGTGGTAGGTGGTGGTGTTGCCGGGGCCGGCCGCCGCGCCCGCGGCCTTCGCGTCCGGGAAGGAGAAGTTCTCGCGCGCCGCAGCCCACCAGTCCTTCCAGTGGCCCGCGGCGTAGCCCAGGCCCTTTCCGGTGAGCGCGTCGAGCGCGTCGCGGCACTCGGCGAGCATCCGGCCCTCCTCCTTCTGCATGCGCTCGACGAGGGCGTCGATGGATTCGACGAGCTTCAGCTTCGAGAGGCCGCGGATGGCGGCGACGCGGATGGGCCAGTCGCGGTTGCCGAGCGCCTTCTGGAAGACCGGGAGGGCGTCGGTCAGCTTGAGTCCGCCGAGGGCGTCGAGGGCGGGGATGGCGATCCCGGGCTTGTGGTGGGCGGCGAGCTTGAGGAGGAGCGCGTGGGTGGCGTCGGAGGGGAACTGGGGGAGCTGGGCGATGGCGACGGCGGCGGCCTCCTCGTCGGAGCGCTGGGCCTCCTTCTGGAGGATGGCCTCGCTGGTCTTGTCGCGGCGGCGCGCGACGGATTCGAGGGCGGCGGAATGGACCTCCGGGTCCTTGTCCTTGAGGGGCTCGCCGAGGCGGTCCATGGCCTTGGGGTGCTGGAGCGTGGCGAGGGCGCGGGCGGAGACGATGCGGACGCCGGGATCGGCGTGTCGGAGCCCGGCGAAGACGGCCTCGGCGGCCTTCTCCTCGGTGAAGGAGCCGAGGGCCTCTCCGAGGAGCCGCTTGAGGGTGGAGTCGGCACCCACGGCGGCGGCGAGGAGGAGCTTCGCGGTGGCGGCGCCGCCGGCGGCCTGGAGGACGGCGACGGATCCGTACTTGACGAAGGGTTCTTCACCGGGGTTGGCCAGGGCCTGTTTGGCGAGGTCGAGGAGTCTGAGGTCCTTGAGGGGGGCGAGCATGAGGAGCGCGCGGCCGCGGAGGAGGGGGTCGGGGTCGTTGAGCGCGGCGCGCCAGAGCGGCTCGGTCCTGGCGAGCGTGTAGTGGTGGAGCAGGAAGTAGGCGGCGGTGCGGAGGTCTCCCCCCTCGCGTCCGCGGAGGAGGACCCCGGCGGCATCGAACCCTTCGGTCGTGGCGCCTTCCATGATGAACCTGAGCGCAGCGGCGCGGTGGAGGGGGGCTTCTCCCCTGTCGATGCTGACGGTGGCAAGCTTCCGGAGGGCGGGCGGGGTGCCGCAGGCGCCGAGGGCCGCGACGAGCTGCGTCTTGACTGCGGCCTGCTTCTCGCTCTCGTAGAGCGTGGCGAGGACGGCGGCGGCGGCCTCGTTCTGGAGGGCGCCGATGGCCGCAAGGGTGGCCTGCCGCTTGTCGGCGGGGAGCGCTTTCTCCTCGCCGGCCCTGGCGACCAGGGACTCCAGTGTTTCCGCCTGGATCGTGACGAGGGCGGCGAGGAGGAGGAGGGCCATGTCTACATCATTTAACGCTCCGCGGCCGCGGGCCGTGCGCCTTGTTTGTCCTTGACTGGGGGGCGGGC
>JAHFOZ010000296.1 GCA_023261405.1 Planctomycetota bacterium | reverse complement strand
GCCGTCCCCGAGTACCGACAGTTGCTCCTCCTCCTCCAGGGCAAGGGGGACGGCCGCCTCGCGCTACCCCTCCCCACGGTCACGCGGCTCGAGGAGTTCGACCGCGCCTCGGTGGAACTCGCGGGCGGCCAGGAGGTCATTCAGTACCGGGGCCAGATCATGCCCCTCGTCCCCCTGAGCACCCTCCTCCCGGAGCGGCGCCAGCGGGCGCGCGCCCCTGAGGCGGCCCCTGCCACCCCCGTTACGGGAAAGCTCCAGGTGATCGTGACCACCCGGGACGGCCGCAGCGTGGGGCTCGTGGTGGACCGCATCCTCGACATCGTCGAGGAGAGCGTCTCCACGCAACGGCCGGCCAGCCGCAAGGGAATCTCCCGCTGCGCGGTGATCCGGGAGCGGGTCACCGAGGTGGTGGACCTGGAAGACCTGCTCCAGGGCATCAGCGTCGGGTTCCCCGGCGGGCCCGAAGGGGAGGGCACGCCTTCATGACGCCCGCCGTCAAGTACTGCACGTTCCTGCTGGACAAACACCGCTTCGGCATCGAGGTTGGAAGGGTACAGGAGGTCATCCGCGCCCTTCCGGTGACGAGCGTGCCCCTGGCCCATCCGGTTTTCTCGGGGCTCATCAACCTCCGCGGCCAGGTCGTCCTGGGGATGGATCTTCGGACCCGACTCGATCTCCCTCCCCGTCCCGCCGGACGCCGGCCGGTCAACCTGATCCTGCGCACGGAGGAGGGCCCCCTCAGCCTCCTGGTGGACGAGATCGGCGATGTCCTCGAACTCGGAGGCGACTCCTTCGAACGCCCCCCCGAGACGCTCCAGGGACCCGCCCGGAACCTCATCCTGGGCGCCCACAAGCTCGCGGATCGCCTGGTCCTCATCCTGGATGTCGACCGCGTGATCAACCTCGCCCCGGAGACCGTCTCGGCCGACACGGTAGACGAGCCCTAGACCCATGTCCGCCAATCTCACCCGGGTTTCCATCACGGCCAGGCTCTTCGGGCTCGCGGCGATCTGCCTGGCGGGACTGGCGGCCTTCGGGATCGTTTCCTACACGACGATGCAGGACGTGGCCATCAAGGGGACCTACTACAACGACATCGTGGCGGGCAAGGACGTGATCGCGGACATCCTTCCCCCGCCCCTCTACCTCGTCGAGACCTACCTCAAATGCCTCCAACTGGTGGACGAAACCCGGCCCGCCGAGCGCGACGCCATCATCAGGTACATCGAGGATCCGCTGAAGAAGGAGTACGACGAGCAGCATGCCAAGTGGATGACCGATCTTCGGCAGACCTTCATCCGAAAGGCCCTGCTCGAGGATGCCCACGCCCCGGCCATGGAGTTCATGAAGACCTACCGCGCCACGTTCCTCCCGGCCATCCTGTCGGGCGACCGGGAGAAGGCTCGCGGCATCGCCCACGGGGAACTCCGGAAATCCTACGACGACCACCGGATGAAGATCCTCGTGGTGAAGACGCAGTCCATCAGGTGGAACAAGGAATCCGAGGACGCCGCCACGGCCGCCATCCGGAACAGCCGGCTCATGCTCGCGGGGGTGGGCGCGCTCCTCCTGGCCGGCCTTTTCATCGCCTGCTGGGGCACCGTGCGCGCGATCACCGACCCCCTGCGGCAGGTCGCGGAGGTGGCCGAGCGCGTGGCGCACTGCGACCTCCGGCAGGGAGGAGCTCTCGTGGACTCCGGCGGCGAGGTCGGCCGCGTGGCCCGGGCGCTCACGCAGGCGGTTGCGGTGACCGGGGACGCCATCCGGTCCATGACCCAGAACGCCCAGGTCCTCGCGACCTCTTCGCAGGAACTCACCACCGTGAGCCAGCAGATGTCGAGCAATGCGGAGGAGACCTCCGCCCAGGCCAACGTGGTCTCCGCCGCCAGCGAGCAGGTGAGCCGCAGCGTGTCGATGGTGGCCTCGAGCGCGGAGGAGATGGGCGTCAGCATCAAGGAGATCGCCCGGCACGCCACCCAGGCCGCCAAGGTGGCCACTACGGGGGTCCGCGTCGCCGAGGAAACGGACGCCACGGTCACCCAGCTGGGCGCCTCGAGCGCCGAAATCGGCAAGGTGGTCAAGGTCATCACCGGGATCGCCGAGCAGACCAACCTCCTGGCCCTGAATGCCACCATCGAGGCGGCGCGCGCCGGGGAGTCCGGCCGCGGGTTCGCCGTCGTGGCCAACGAGGTCAAGGAACTCGCAAAGGAGACCGCCCGGGCCACCGACGAGATCGCCGCGCGCGTCGAAGCCATCCAGAAGGACGCCAAGGGGGCCGTGGACTTCATCCGGCAGATCAGCCTCATCATCAAGCAGATCAACGAGATCCAGATGACCATCGCCGGGGCCATCGAGGAGCAGACCGCCACCACCGGGGAGATCGGCCGCAGCATGCACGACGCCGCCCGGGGCAGCGCCGAGATCGCCCGCAACATCATCGGCGTTGCCAAGACCGCCCAGGGGACCTCCGCCGGGGCGGGCGAGATGCGCCGCTCCGCGGAGGAACTCGCCCGCATGGCGGTCGACCTTCAGAAGGTGGTGTCCCGGTACCAGGTGTAGGTGAATTCGCGAACATGGTTCCAACCACGAAGGCAAGACCCCAGGACGTTCAAATGGGAACTTGGTGTCTTTGTGTCTTTGGGGTGAAGTCGGCGCACGCGAATCAGCTTGGACGTACTTGACCCGGGCGAGGGGACCTGATGGAGACTGTCGCCATGCAAGCGATCATCGTGGACGATTCGAAGGCCATGAGGGCGATCCTCCGGAACATGATGGAGGACCTGGGCTTCGCCGTCTGGGAGGCCGGCGGAGGCGCCGAGGCCCTGGACCTCCTCCGCCACCAGGGCCGCCCGGATGTGGCCCTCGTGGACTGGAACATGCCCGGCATGAGCGGCGTGGACCTCATCCGCCAGATGCGGGCCGACCCCCTCCTGGAGGGGCTCCGCATCCTCATGGTCACCACCGAGGTGGAGGCAGCGCGCGTCGCCGTGGCGCTTCAGGCAGGCGCCCAGGAGTACCTGATGAAACCCTTCACCGCGGAGACGCTCCAGGAGAAACTGTCGCTCCTCGGACTCCGGAAGGGATGATTCGGTGAGCGGGCGCATCCGGGTCCTGGTCGTTGACGACTCCGCCCTGATCTGCCGGATGGTTTCGGAGATCCTCTCACAGGACCCGGCCATCGAGGTCGTCGGCACGGCCTCCAACGGACGCGTGGCCCTCTCCAGGATCGATGAGCTCCGGCCGGCCATCCTCACGCTGGACGTGGAGATGCCGGAAATGAACGGCCTGGAGACCCTCCGGCTCCTGCGGAAGGAGCACCGGAATCTCCCCGTCGTGATGCTGAGTACCCACACGGAACGCGGCGCGGCGATCACGCTGGACTGCCTCTACCTGGGGGCGGACGACTACGTCACCAAGCCCACGGCGGTCGGACCGGACGGCCTGGCCCCCCTGGCGCAGGAATTGCTCTCCAAGATCAAGCTGCACGCGATGCCTCCCCCCCGCTTCGAGCCCGCGTCCCTCTCCGCGGTCGCGAGGGCGCCCCGCTTCGCCCCTCCTCCCGGCCGGACCGCCCGGGTCCAGGTGCTGGTGATCGGCTCCTCCACGGGCGGCCCCAATGCCCTCACCGAACTCCTCTGCGCGCTCACGCCCCGGTTTCCCCTGCCCGTCCTCGTCGTCCAGCACATGCCGCCTCTCTTCACGAAGACCCTCGCGGACCGGCTGGCCTCCCAGTCGGGCCTGGACGTGCGTGAGGCGGTGAATGGAGGAACCCTCGCCCCGCGCGCCGCGTGGGTCGCCCCGGGCGACTATCACCTCGAGGTCATGCCCGCCCGGGCAGGGCTGAGTCTCGTGGTGCATCAGGGCCCCCATGAGAACTCCTGCCGCCCCTCCGTGGACGTGCTCTTCCGGTCGGCGGCCTACGCGTACGGCCCCGGCGTCCTGGCCGTCGTGCTCACGGGGATGGGGCGTGACGGGCTCTCCGGCTGCCGGCGCATCCGGGAGACCGGCGGACGCATCCTGGTCCAGGATGCCCCCAGCTCCGTGGTCTGGGGGATGCCCGGGTGCGTCGCCGAAGCCGGCCTGGCCGAGGCCGTCCTGCCGCCCCGCGAAATCGGCTTCGAGGTCTCTCGGCGCGTGCGCGAGAGCGGGGTGGCCTGGTCATGAAGAAGGAGGATTTCCCCTTCCTCCGACAGCTCGCCCGCGAGATGTCCGGCATCTCCCTGACCGAGGACAAGGCGTTTCTCGTCGAATCCCGCCTCGAGGCGTTCGCCTCCAGGGAGGGGGTCGCCTCGGTGGACGACCTGATCCGCCGGCTCCGCCAGGAGCCCCTCAACGGACTGCACCAGCGCGCCATGGAGGCCCTGGCCAACCACGAGACCCTCTTCTTCCGGGATATCGCGCCGTTCGAGATCCTGCGGCGCTGGATCGTCCCGGAGATCCTGTCCCGCGGGTCGTCGGGCGGCCGCGTGAGCGTCTGGAGCGCCGCCTGCTCCTTCGGCCAGGAGCCCTACAGCGTCGCCATGCTCCTCCGGGAGCACTTCCCTGCGCTCCACGACAGCGCCCTGCGCCTCGTGGCCAGCGACTTCTCGACCGTGGCGGTGGAGCGCGCGGCGTCGGGCCGCTACTCCCAGCTCGAGATCAACCGGGGGCTTCCCGCCCCCTACCTTTTGAAATACTTTGAGCAGCACGGCCTCGAGTGGCAGCTCCGTCCGGAAATTCGTCGCATGGTCGAGTTCGAACGGCTCAACCTCCTGAACACATTGCCCGCCGCGGCCCCGTTCGATATCATCCTGCTCCGGAACATGCTCATCTACCTGGACCTGGACCTCCGCCGCTCGGTCCTCGGCCGCATCCGCCGGGCGCTGAAGCCCGACGGCTTCCTCTTCCTGGGCATCTCCGAATCCACTTTCGGGATCGACGACGGCTACAGCCCCGTCGCCGTGGACAACGGATGCTATTACCGGCTTCGTCCCACGGGGGGCCTCCTGTGAGCACCCCCCTCGAGAACGCCTTGGGGGACATCGTCCGGAACATCTGGTCGGTGGTCCTGGGATTGGAGGTCCGGCCGGCCTCCGGCGCCCGGGCACCCGACGCTGGACCGACCCTCACGGCGACCGTGGACCTCACCGGTGGATGGGAGGGCTCAATCGACCTGCGCTGCGGGTGGACGGCGGCGGAGAAGGCCGCCGGCGCCATGTTCCGCTGCCCCCCCGGGAAACTCTCCCCCGCCGACGTCCGGGACGCGCTGGGGGAACTCACCAACATCACGGCCGGGAACTTCAAGGCCCTGTTCGCCCCGCGCTGCGCCCTCCTGGTCCCGCGCGTCCGGGAGGACGGGGCGAACCCGGACGGCGCCTCCCTGTGCACCCTGGCTTTCACGGGCGAAGACGGACCCTTCCAGGTATCCGTGCGGGGATCGACGCTCCCGGGCGGAGGAGAGTTCCCGTGAGGATCCTCGTGGCCGACGCTTCCGCGACTGCCCGGGCCATCATCAAGGCGACCCTCCGCGAGATGGGAAAGGGCGCCTGGGAGACCCTCGAGGCCACGGACGGACAGGAGGCCCTGGACCTCCTCCGGAATGAGAAGCTCGAGATCGACCTCGTCATCGCGGACTGGTCGCTGCCCGGGGTGAATGGCGCCTCTCTCCTCCGCCAGCTCAAGGTCCTCTCGCCGTTCAAGTCCATCCCCGTCCTGGTGATGGCCGATTCCTCTGCGCCGAAGGCCGGACCCGAGGCGCTCACGCTGGGGGCCCAGGAGGTCGTGGTCAAGCCCTTCGACTCCCGGACGCTCCAGGCCAGGGTGAAGGCAATCCAGGAACAGATCGAGGCCCGGAAAAACGAGGACACCTCGGTGCTCCTGCGCCGCATCGTCGATGCGGCCCACAGCGAGCACGATCTCCCGTTCATGGCGCAGCTCCCGCAGGACCTGGCCCAGGCCCTCCGGGAGGCGGGCGCGGTCACCCGGCATCCCGAGGGGGCCTTCCTCCTCCGGAAGGGGGACCCTGTCGAGGCCCTGCACATCGTCGGCGAGGGGGAGGTGGACATCGCCAGCGAGGACGGCCGGAAGGTCTTCGACATCCTTGAGCCCGGCGACTGCCTGTCGGAGCTCTCGTTCATGTCCGGCGCACGCTCGCGGATCGCCGCCCGCGCCCGGACGGCCGTAGAGCTGCTCTCCGTGCCCCGCTCGAAGATCGGCGACCTCGTCCGCCGCTTCCCCCAGCTGAGCTACCGTCTCAGCAACCTCCTGTCCGGGGCCCCCAGCGACCGCGCGGCCGACTCCGAACGCGCGGCCGAGCCCGTGCTCACGGGCGGGCTCAAGACCGTGCCCCTCGCCGAACTCGTGCAGGTGCTCCACCTCACCCGAAAGACGGGAATCCTCTCGCTTCACACGGAGGGCCACTCGGCCGGGATCGCCTTCGAGAATGGCCATGCCCGCCACGCCTGGCTCGACACCGTCACGGGGGCGGACGCCTTCCGGCTCCTCCTGGCCTGGTCGGACGCCACCTTCACCTTCGACCCTGCCGGCCGGGCGGATCAGGAGAGCATTCGCGTCCCCACCCTTTCGCTCCTGATGGACGCGGGGCCGGAAGGGAGGGCGCCGTGAAGAGGCGCACGGACGGAACATCTGGAATGGCCTTCAGGATGGTGTATACTCCCCCGCGTTTCCCCCTCCCGGGGGGGCGGAGCCCCTGAATGCGCATCCTCATCGTGGACGACTCGCAGAC
>JAHFOZ010000295.1:5858-6728 GCA_023261405.1 Planctomycetota bacterium | reverse complement strand
CGCGGATTCGGGGGGCCGGCCCCCGGCCCCCCGCTGAGTCTGTCCAACCTGACCCCTGGGCACCGACATCGCCACCCGGACACGAAGACAGCCCCCTCTGGCCACTTCGTGTTCGGGTGCCTTGGGGGGTGGGATCCTGTCTGCGTTCCAGGCTGGACTCACTCAGATCTGGTACATGTCCTTGAAGTGCGGGAGGTCGAAGGTGATGCTGCGCTTCGCGCGGCAGTCCCGGCACTCGAGGTCCAGCCGGTCGAAGGGCTCGCCCTGGGGCGACTGGTAGAGGGCCTGGAGCTTCACCTCGAACTTCTCCGCGCCGCAGGCGCACTTGAGGCGGAGCACGACGCTGTGCTCGCGCACGACGTCGCTGAAGTGCCGCATCACGGGCTTCTCGCGGGTGTGGACGTACTTGTCCAGGATCGAGAGGAGATGATGCACCATCGCCAGCTCGAGAGCGGGTTTCTCGAAGCCGTGGCCCTCCTCGACGAGGGGATCGAACGCCTGGAACGCCTTCACGAGCACGAAGTGGACCATGTATCCCACGGGATACTGCGGCATCTCCTTCGCCCCGGGGGCCAGCTTCTCGGCTAGGAGCTCGAGGGCCCTGGGATCGTGCTTCTTCCGGGTGCGATCCAGGTAGCCCTGGAGGAGCGCGCGGATGCAGCGGAGCTGGCGCTCGTCGAGCGCGTCGATCACCTGGATGCCGTCGTACTCGTGGACGCTGAAGTGCTCGCCCGTGGCGCCGAAGAAGCGGGCCCTCTGGCTGAGGAGGCCGGCCACGGCGGTGAGGACGGACTGGGCGGAGCTCAGCTTGCGGGCGGCCTCGTCCGACGAGGCGTGGATGGCGCGCGAATGCTGCTCGATGAGCTTCCT
>JAHFOZ010000295.1:0-5848 GCA_023261405.1 Planctomycetota bacterium | reverse complement strand
TGAGGTCCATCTTGGGCGCGGTCTTGCTCACTTGGGGGACCTCTCCTCGGCGAGCTTGCGCGTGGAGGGCTTGAGAGGGCGGCCGGTGTCGACGCCCCACTGCGGCTCGTCGAACGAGCCGGTCAGGACCACGGGCACGAGCAGGCCTTTGACGACGTTCCCCAGGAGATCGAGCGGCGCACCGATGATCGGTAGTATACTATTCCAGTCGCTCTTGCCAAGCCTGGGAATGAAGACCACTTCCATCCAGTCGCCCGTCAGGCTGCAGGCGCCGTCCCCGAAGAGGCTCACGGGATAACCCAGGAACTGCATCGTCGAGATGCGGATCTGGTCCTCCTCCACCGTGAACTCCAGCACCGCCGAATCGATCCGGCGCTGGGTGACAGGCGCGAGGGTGAGGAGGTTGATGACGCCGGCGAACGCGGGGAATTCCCACAGGTTCCCCTCGCTGATCTCGGCGCGCCCCGCGGCGATCGGGCGTTGCTTCGTCCGTTCCGGGTCGACCGTGAGGGCGGTCACGGCGTTGAATTTCCCGCTCACGGGGCGGTCCGAGTACCGGGAGTTCTCCGCCATGCGCGCGATGTCCGCGTCCCGCACGTCCACCGTGAACTGGCTCACGGTGAAAGGGGAGGTGCGGGGCACGGAGCAGTCCGCCTTGATCCGGCCGCCGTAGAAATCCCCCTCGAAGGGATGGAGGCGGAGGACTCCGTCGACCTTGCGGATGACGGCCGCCACGCCCGTGGCCCGCCAGGTCACCTCGCGCCCGGACCGCGAGGCGAAGGTGACGTTCACGATCCCGCCGTGGACATGCACCCCGTTCCTCGGGAAGCCGCGATCCGGGGTGCGGTAGTCCTTCCAGCGCTCGTCCCGGGGGTCGGGGGCCGCTTCGGGGAGCCCCGGTGCCGCCAGGAAGGCCCATTCCACGTTCCACTCGCCGTGGGCCTCCCGGCGGATGAAGATCTCCGGCTCGAAGAGGTCCACCCGCATGATGCGGAGGTCGGGGTCGCGGAGCGGGATGCCGTCGAGCGCAAGCCGCACGGCGCGGGCGCGGAAGAAGAGCTGGTGGTTGCCCTCGTGGCGCGTCCAGGCCTCCGCGTCGCGGAGCGTCACGTCGCCCTGCCGGTCGACCTCCACGGACCCGAGCTTCTCGATGGAGGAGCTCGAGAGCTCGTTGAAGAGCCGCTGGGCCGAGTCGTGCACGAGGCGCCCGTACGCCACGTCGCGGAATGCCCAGTACGAGAATCCCAGGAAGGAGAGGATGCCCAGGAGGAGGAGCCAGCGCCGGCGGAGGTCCCGCGGCTTCGCGTCGGTGAAGACCGCCTTCTCAAGACCGGGTGCGGCCGCCATGAGGGGATTATATGCAAGGGGCACAGGAAGTAGAAAGGGCGGGCGGCAGCAGAAATGGCTTCTGCACCTGGAGGGGTCACCGAAGGTGCGCCGCGATTACGCCAACCTTCCTCCCCTAAGGCACTGGGACCGAGCTCTTCCATAAGTACGCCTGCACGAGGACGATCGCCCCCACGATCGAGGCCAGGATGAAGCTGTGCCAGACGACGAACTTGAAGAGGTCGGCCTCTTTCCCGATCTGGTCGGTCGCAGCGGTCGCCACGCAGATGCTCTGCGCGTCGATCATCTTTCCCATCACGCCGCCGGTCGAGTTCGCGGTCGCCATCAGGATCGGGTTGAGACCGAGCTGGATCGCGGTCAGCTTCTGGAGGCTGCCGAAGAGCGCGTTGCTTGAGGCGTCGGTGCCGGTCAAGAAGACACCGAGCCACCCGAGGAGCGCCGCGAAGAAGGGGTAGAGTTTTCCTGTGTGGGTGAACGCGAGCCCGAGTGTCGCGTCGAGTCCGCCATAACGCGTGATGAACCCGAGCCCCATCATGATCGCGATCGTGGGCACGGGGATCCTCATCTGGCGGACCGTCGTCCAGAAGGCGGTCTTGACCTGGTCGCGCGTGATCCGCAGCGCGGCGATCGAGATCAGGCTTGTCAGGAGGACGACGGTGCCGGGGGTGGTCAGCCAGTTGAGTTTGAGGATCGCCGGCTCGCCTCGCTTTTCGATCGGCAGGGCCCGCTGCTCCGCCGGCAGGACCTGGTCGCCCCGGGCGACCCGGTCATGGAGCGCAGGCACCCGGATCCAGTAGGACGTCTGCACGGGTCCGAGGGCGCGGGGCTCGTTCTGGGTTCCTTCGACCCAGTGATTCCTGTCGAGGCCGAGGGCGAAGAAGAGGACGAAGAGGATCCCGAAGGGGAGCCAGCCCTTGAAGACCTCGCCCGCGGTGAGCGGCGACGTCGATGCGGATTCCTGCTTCGACGACTCGAACCGCCACGTGCGTTTCGGCTTCCAGACCCTGAGGAAGAGGGCCGAGCAGACGAGCGAGACCACGCTCGAGGCGATGTCGGTGAGGCCCCAGAGGTTGGGCTGGTGGGCGAAGAAGTACTGGCTCACCGCGAACGATCCTCCCGCGACGACCAGGATGGGCAGGACTTCGAACGTCTCCTTCCACTTCACCATCAAGCGCACCATCCAGATGGGGATGATGCAGGAGAGGATCGGGAGCTGGCGGCCCGCGGCCGCGGCGAGCGTCGCCGCGTCGAGACCGGTCACGCCGGCGAGCGTGAGGATCGGGGTGCCCAGGCCGCCGAAGGCGACGGGGCTCGTATTCGCGAGGAGGCAGAGCGCCGCGGCAAGGAACGGCCGGAAACCGAGCCCCACCAGCAGGGCGCCGCAGATCGCGACCGGCGTGCCGCCGCCCGCCGCGCCCTCGAGGAAAGCGCCGAAGGAGAAGCCGATAAGCACCGCCTGGATGCGATGGTCGGCGGAGAGTCCCGCCACGCTCCGGCGCACGGCCTCGAATTTCCCGGTGACGACCGTGAGGTTGTAGAGGAACATCGCGTTCGCCACGACCCACGCCACGGGGACGAGGCCGAACGAGCATCCATAGAAGAACGAGACCGTGGCCATCCCGGCGGGCATGTGGTAGAGGAGGACGGCCAGGAGGAAGGCCACGAGCGCCCCGGCCGTGGCGGCGATCGGGGCGGGCTTCCGCCAGACGACCAGCAGAAGGAAGAGTGCGAGGACCGGGAGGGAAGCAGCGAGCGTGGAGAGGAACGCGTTCCCGAGCGGATTGTATTCCTGGACGTAGCCCAACCTTGTCCTCCCCGCGGCTCCATTCTCCCCAAGCCGGCCCGGGAGTCAACATCCTCGAATCTTCGAACCGTTCCGCCTCCAGCCGGTTGTCGGCCTGTCTCGAGGCGGTCATGCAGGGCCTGCCGGTGCCCACCCTCGCGGGGGCGAGGAGGGCCGCCCGATCGGGTTCGCCGCGGCGCGGGGTCAGAACGCGGGGCCGGGCAGCCGCCCTACTTCTTGAGCGGCATCGGGTCGAGGTGGCGCTTCAAGGCGTCCGGCTCGAGGGCGACCGGGGCCCCGCCCGCCGGGACCTCCAGCCCCGCCGACCAGAGGATGCCGTTTGTCACGAAGCGGCGCATCCCCTCGAGCCCCCAGGACTCCTGGAGGTGGCAGCCCGTGAAGACGAAGGTGCGGCCGCCGTCGGGACGCGCGTAGGCCCAGCTCACGACGTCCTCGCTCCCCGTGAGCCCGCCCTTCGGGCTTGTGCGGAGGAGCGGCGTGATTCCCTTCATCCCCTCGACGAAGCGGAGCTTGTAGAGGAAGCCGTCGTTCTCCTTGAAGGGCTGCACGCCGCGGGTCGCGGGGTGCTCGACGAAGTCCTTGAAGTCCCCGTCCCAGTGGCCGCGCGCGGAGGCCTGCGGGACGTAGACGCCGCCCAGCAGGGGCAGCACGCGCTCAGTCTGGGCCTTGGGGTAGTCGATCACCTGGTGAAGGTGGACGATCCCCACGCCCTTCGCGGCCAGCTTCTCGATCAGGCCCAGCCGCTCCGGCGTGAGGAAGGGCTGCTTGCCGCCCCCGTCCATGTAGAAGACCACGGCTTTCGCCCCGTCGAAGATCTTCTCGTTCTTCGGCCAGCCCTCCGCCGCCATCACCGGGGCCACGCCCGGCGTCTGCCCGAGGAGCTTGAGCAAGAGCGCCGACCCCGCGAAGTATTCGTGCTCCCCGCCGCCCTTGCTGAATCCGCCGGCCAGGAGGACGACCTTCGAGGCGGAGGGATCCCCCGGCTCGACCTCGAGCGGGACGTCCGCGCGGTCCTGAGTCAAGGGCGCCGCGAGATAGACGATCGCGAGGAGAAGGCGAGTCATCATGCGCCCAGTATACCTACCGGGGTCCGGAAAGCGCGAGCGCGACGAGGGCGAGCCCCGTGGCCACGAGCGGGTCGTCCTCCTTCATCAGGCCGTTCGGATTTTGGAACGAGCCGTCCGGCTGCTGGCGCGCCGCCACCGCCTGCGCGATCGATGCGTCGGGTGCGACTTTCGAGCGCGCGAAGGCATGGTAGAAGAAGAGCGCTTCGGCATACGCGTCGGGAAGACGGTGCCAGGCGGGCTCCTCATCTTGCAGGAGGAAGGCGCCGCCGGGCTTCGACTTGGAATCGGCCGCCTCGAGAATACGAAAGGCGTCCGCGCTCGCCGTGGCGTAGCCCTTTCCGGCGCCCGCCTTGTTCTGGTGCTGCCATGTGGCGTTCGGGGTGAAGAAGTACCCGCCTTCCTTCGCGCGGCAGCGCCCCGCGAACTTCACTGCCTTCGCGTCGCCGCCCAGGGCCTCGGCGGCGAACGCGGTAACCGAGACGTCGGGGCGCTGGCACTGCGGCTTCTTCGGGGGGATCAGGCCCTGGTCCCAGCCTCCGTACTCGGGGTCCGCTTCGCTCCAGCCGTTCGCCTCGGTGAGCTGGAGCGCGCGGAGCCTCTTCGCGAGGGGGGCCGTGTCGGCCTGCGGCCGCAGGCGCCGGAGCGCGAGGATGGCGAGCGCGAGGGAGTAGGAGGGGTACTCGTTCCCCTCGACGGGGAGCTGGGCGAGCCCGCGGTCGATCGCCGCGCGATGGCGGGCCACTACGTCGGCCGGCGCATGGGAGAGCGCGTAGAGGACGAAGGGCGTGAGGGCCTGGCCCGAGGAGAGCACGGTCGAGGTCCCGGATTTCCACAGGCCGTCCGCGCCCTGCTTGGATGCGAGGAAGTCCGCCGCGCGGGAGACGGGCGGCGTCGCCGGGGGCGCGGGCGGCTTCGAGCAGCCGGCGGCGAGCAGGAGCGCGAGGGCGGCGCGGAGGGGCAAGCCTACTGCTCCATGATCGGGAGGAGGCGGTAGGGCGTCTGGAGGGTCAGGAGGGCGCAGGACGTGGCGAAGGTGCGGCCGGAGATGCACGCCGTCGTGGTCCAGCTCCCGTCCTTCGCCTGGCGCTTCGCGAGCTCGTTCGAGATCCAGGGGAACCACGCGTTCCAGCGCTTGTCCTGCTCGATGAGGAGCGCCTGGGAGACGAGCGCCGCGGAGAGGTAGTCCTCGCCCTCGACCGTGAGGAAGGCGGCGCCCATCTGGCCCGTCTTCACGAACTGCATGAACGCCTCGGTGGCGCCCTTCGCCTCGGGGGAGTTCCCCTCGCCCATGGCATAGAGTACGCGGAGGCAGCTCGCGGTGGCGTAGATGGTCTGATAGTTGCCGTGGCCCGTCGTCTTGTCGAAGAGCTTGGTCTGTGGGTTCCACTGTGCCTTGATGAACTTGACCGTCTTCTCGACCGAAGCGCTCTCGACGTCGAGCCCCGAGGAGGCCGCCGCACGCAGCGCCAGCCACGCCATGCACGTGGCCTTCAGGCTTCCGAACGTTTCCTTGTGCCAGCTCCCGTCGGGCTCCTGCGACTTCACGATCTGGGCGGTGAGACTCGAAAGGTGATCCTTGAGCTCCTCCACGTCCTCGGTCCGAACCCACGTGCCGCGCATCCCGTACACC
>JAHFOZ010000294.1 GCA_023261405.1 Planctomycetota bacterium | reverse complement strand
ATCCCCCGTGGCGAAAATGGCGAAGACGTGCCCTCCGTCGGTGGCCAGCGTGGGAGCGGCGTAGGTGGTCCCATCCATGAGCTTGGGGGCCTTGTCGGCCGTCGATTTCACTTCCTGCCGCCAGAGGAGCTTGCCGGTCGTCGCCTCGTAGCCGAAGACCTCCAGCTTGGATTCGTCGCCGCAGGAGACGAAGACGCGGCCGCCCCAGACGATCGGCGAATTGGTCCCCGCCCCCGGGACGGCGACCTTCCAGAGGACGTTCTCCCCCGTCTTCCCGTTCCACGTGAGCGGGGCGTCCTGCGTGGGGGCGACGCCCTGACCGTGGGGGCCGCGGAACGCCGGCCACGCATGGGACGGAACCGGCCCGGGCCCCTCCTGGACCGCGCACGCGAGCGGGACCAGGAGCACGGCGAACAGCGTCACGCCGCGGTGCATCGCAAGCCTCGCCTACCGGACATCCACGCAGACCAGGTCGCCGTCGCTGTTGCGGCAGTAGATCCGCCCGTTGGCCAGGACGGGCGCGGTCCAGTTCTGCGCGCGGGCGGAGAGGACCGTCGCGCGGGCGATCTCCTTGAATCCGGCAGGAGTAGCCTCTGCGACCGTGAGCACGCCCTTCTTGTCGATGGCCAGGATCTTCCCGGCAGCGATCATCAGGTTCTCGAAGTTTCCGGTCTGGGTCCACTTCACCTGCCCCGTCTTCGCGTCGAGGCAGCGGAGCCGGCCGTTGGAGGTGTTGCCGTCGACCCCGTAAAGATGCCCGTCCAGCAGAATGGGGCTGGCGAAGTGCGAGCTCAGGTTCTTGTTTTCCCAGAGGGACCGGAGCCCCTTCCCCGAGAGGTCGAGGAGCGCGCACCCGCGGTCGTAACCCGAGCTGATGAAAATCTTCTCATCGAAGAAGACGGGGTCGGCCGAGTTGACGTTGTACTGCGTCTGCCACGGATACGATTGGAGCCTCTTCCCCGTGGCCAGTTCCACCACGGTGAGTTCCGTGAAGCCGAACATCGCCAGGCAATCCACGTCCTTGAGCTTGAACGGCACCGGCGTGGCGTAGCCCCCCTCGCCGCCGCCGCTCACCCAGGCCTTCTGTCCGCTCGCCTTGTTCAGCGCGATCCCGTGTGAGCGCGCATTGTAGATCACGAGGTCTCCGGTCACGAGCGGAGCGCCGGCGAGCCCCCACGTCGGGTTGACGATGCTGTGGGCCTTCCTCAGGTCCACCTGCCATTTCATCCTGCCGCTCTCGGCATCCAGGCAGAGCGCGTCGCCGTCCCGGCTCAGCGTGTAGACGAAGCCGCCGTCGAGCACCGGGCTGCTGCGCGGCCCCGGGTAGTTCCCCGCCGTGCACCCGTACGGGTATCGCCAGACATCCTTGCCGGTCTCGGCGTCGAGGCAGTACACGATGTCCCGGCCCTTCTGGTTGCCCATCGTGTAGAGCCGCTTTCCCGCCACCGCCACGGACGAATGTCCTTCGCCGAGGGAGGTCCGCCAGGCGATCTTCGGCGCCGGCATCAGGGCCTGCGGCTTCCAGTCCGCTTCGGCGGAGATGCCCGTGCCCTCGGGCCCCCGCCAGCGCGTCCAGTCGGACGCGGGGGAGGCCAGCAACCCCAGGACGATGAGAATCGTCGTCTTCATCAAAGCGACCCGGGGACATTGTAAGCGTCCCTGACTGAAAACGTAAAGGTGCTTCCATCCCATCCAGGGGGAATGAGTTGTCCACCCCCGCCTTCCCGGATACGATGGGTGGACTTTAGGTCCGCGCCACAACCTGCCGCGGGCACCCCCCGTAAGGTAGCCGGAAGCCGCCGGGAGAACGATGCCGACTGAGGAGGTGCCGTACAAGCGGTCGCGGTTCTCGACGCGGCTCCCCGCCGACCGCTCCTACACGGAGGGGCATTACTGGTTCCGCCGGGAGGAAGGCGACCTCTGGCGTATAGGATTCACGAAGTTCGCGGTCCGCATGCTGGGAGAAGCCGTGGAGCTGGGATTCGAGACGAAGCCGGGGGCCCCGATCGAGAAGGGGCAGACCGTCGGCTGGATCGAGGGCTTCAAGGCGGTCAGCGACGTCTACGCTCCGTTCTCCGGCACCTTCGAGGCCTCCAACCCGGCGCTCGACACGGAGATCCGGCTCGTGCAGACCGAGCCTTACGGGCGCGGCTGGCTCTACTCGGCCCGCGGCACGCCGGAAGCGGGCCTCCTCGACGTGCAGGGCTACGTCGCGGTCCTCGATGCCACCATCGACAAGATGCTGGGACAGCGCCATGACCCCCATTGACCCCGCCCGCTACGTCATGATCGGCGGCTTCCTCGGCGCGGGCAAGACCACCGCCGTCGCCCGCCTCGCCCGCCGCCTCACCGACCGCGGCCGTAAGGTCGGCCTCATCAGCAACGACCAGAGCACCGGGCTCGTCGACACCGCGATCCTCCGCTCCAAGGGGTTCGCCGTGGAGGAGATCGCCGGGGGCTGCTTCTGCTGCCGCTTCAACTCGCTCCTCGAGGCCGCCGAGAAGCTCACGCAGCAGACGAGGCCCGACGTCTTCGTGGCCGAGCCCGTGGGCAGCTGCACCGACCTCGTCGCCACGGTCTCGTATCCCCTGCGTCGCATCTACGGCGACCGCTTCACCATCGCCCCCCTCAGCGTCATGATCGACCCCTCCCGCGCCGCGCGCATCCTCGGCCTCGAGCAGGGCCGTGCCTTCTCGGAAAAGGTCGTCTACGTCTACCGGAAGCAGCTCGAGGAGGCGGACGCCATCGTCGTCAACAAGTGCGACGCTCTGGAGACGCCGCTCCGCGAACGGCTCGTCGGGGCGATCCGGGAGGCCTTCCCGAAGGCGGAACTCTTCCAGGCGTCCGCCAGGGAAGGGAGCGGCCTGGACGCCTGGTTCGACTTCCTCATGGAGTCCGAAGGCCGGGACTCCACCTCGCTCGAACTCGACTACGATCTCTACGCGGAAGGCGAGGCGCTCCTGGGCTGGCTCAACCTCACGGCCCGTCTCACGTCTCCCGCGCCCTTCGACGGGAACCAGACGCTGCTCCGGCTGGCTCGCGACCTGCGCGACCGCCTCGACGCCGCCGGTCACGAGATCGCCCACCTCAAGATGACCCTCGACGCCCAGGACGCGGCGGGGACCCTCTCCGTCGTCAGCCTCGTCCGCAACGACGGGGAACCGGACCTCCGTGAGTCGCTGCTGGATCGCGTGGACGGCGGAAGCCTGATCCTCAATCTGCGAGCCGAGGCCGACCCGGAGTTCCTGAAGGACGCCGCCCTCGCGGCGCTGGATACGATCGGCGTCTCCTCCACGTTGGAACACGTGGAGTGCTTCCGGCCCGCTCGTCCCGTGCCCGTGCACCGGATGGCCGGCCGGCGGAGGGCGCCGTGAGCGAGACCCCGCGCATCGTCTACTGCAACTGCACCTATGCCAAGGTGGTCCCGCCCGAGGTCAAGGGGGAGGTCCTCCGGAGGCTCTGCGCCTCGGGCGCCGAGTTCGAAGCGGTCGCCGATCTGTGCGATCTCTCCGCCCGAAACGACCCGGCGCTCAAGCGGCTCGCCGGGGGCGGCCCCGTCAAGATCGCGGCCTGTTTCCCGCGCGCCGTGAAGTGGCTCTTCCACGCCGCGCAGGCACCCCTTCCCAAGGAGGGCGTCGAGATCCTCAACATGCGCGAGCGCTCCGCCGACGACGTGTCGCGCGCCCTGCTCGGAGGAGCCCCGTGAGCGGCGCGCTCCGCATCGTCCTGTACGAGGGTCCCGGCGCTGTCCCGCTCGCGGAGGAGGAACGCTTCCAGACCATGGCCGCCCTGCTGAACGGCGGCTTCGAGGTCGCCCGCACCCGAGTCGTGGACGCCGCGGCCCAGCTTGTCCTCGGAAAGTTCGAGAATGGCGGGCCCGCCCTCCCGGCCGCCGCGCAGCGCCGGGACATCTCCGGGCTGGAGCCCGCCCAGGTCGTCGAATCCGCCCGGGAGACCCGCGACCAGGCCGGCGCGCGGAAACTCGAGGCGTGGAAGCCCTGGTTCCCGGTGATCGACTACGACCGCTGCACCAACTGCATGCAGTGCCTCACCTTCTGCCTCTTCGACGTCTACGGCGTCGACCAACAGCAGAAGATCACCGTGCAAAATGAGTCGAACTGCAAGACCGACTGCCCCGCCTGCTCGCGGGTCTGCCCGGAGGTGGCGATCCTCTTCCCCAAGTACAAGAACGGGCCCATCAACGGGGACGTCGTCAAGCAGGAGGACGTGCAGCGCGAGGCGATGAAGGTGGACATCTCCGCCCTCCTCGGCGGCGACCTCTACGGGTCGCTCCGCAGCCGGCAGGCGGACGCCCGGAAGCGCTTCTCCACCGAGCGGGACGAGTCGAAGGCGCTCCTGGAGCGCAAGCGCTGCCTGAAGGAACTCGGGAAGCAGCTCGACATCCCCGACGAGGTCCTCATGAGCCTCCCCTCGGCGGAGGACATCTCCGAGCGCGCCGAGCGCGCGAAGGCCAAGCTGGCCCAGCGCCAGGCGCGCTCGCAGACGGTGAAGGACACGCGCCCCGCCCCCAGCGACAAAGAGTGGGGCATCTGATGGTCATGGCCGACTTCGCCCTGAGGATGCTCAAGTCCACGGACCTCCGGCTGCTCTGGAAGATCGGCTACAACTTCGGCTGGAAGGGGATGCTCTCCGTCCAGCGCTTCAAGGCGCGCCTCAAAACGGGCCGCACCTTCCCGCCGTTCCTTTACATCTCGATCACCAACAGCTGCAACCTGCGCTGCCAGGGCTGCTGGGTGGACGTGGACAAGCCGCAATCCCTCATCAGCTTCGCGGAGATGGACCGGCTCATCAAGAACGCCAAGGGGCACGGCAACAGCTTCTTCGGCATCCTGGGCGGCGAGCCCTTCCTCCACCCGGACCTGATGCGCATCCTCCGTGCCCACCCCGACTGCTACTTCCAGGTCTTCACCAACGGCCAGCTCATCGATGACGAGGTGGCTGCCGACCTCCGCCGCGCCGGAAACGCCACGCCGCTCATCAGCATCGAGGGGACGGAGGCGGTGAGCGACGTGCGCCGCGGCTCGAAGCGCGTGCTCAGCCGCACGATCGCGGGCCTGGAGGCCGCCGTCCGCAACCGGCTCATCACGGGCGTGGCCACGAGCGTCTGCCAGAGCAATTTCGACGACCTCGTGAAGGAGTCGTGGATCGACTTCCTGATCTCGAAAGGCGTGCACTACACCTGGTTCCACGTCTTCCGCCCCGTGGGGCCCAAGGCGAACCCGCAACTGGCGCTCACAGCCGATCAGGGCCTGCGGCTCCGGAAGTTCGTGATGGACATGCGCAACCGGAAGCCCATCGGCATCGTGGACGCCTACTACGACGACCGGGGGGAGGCGCTCTGCCCGGCCGCCACGGGCATCAGCCACCACATCGGCCCCTTCGGCCACGTGGAGCCCTGCCCCATCATCCAGTTCGCCACCGAGACCATCCGCGACAACGGGGGCAACATCTACAAGACCCTGACGGAATCCGCCCTCCTCAAGGACTTCCGGAAGACGGCCGCCAAAGCCACCCGCGGCTGCATCGTCCTGGAGCGGCCGGACCTGCTCAAGGAGGTCGTGGTCCGCCACGGGGCGAAGGACACGACGATCCGAAAGACGGCCATGACTGAGCTCGAAGCGATGAGCTCCAAGCCCAGCCAGCACAACCCCGGCCACGCGGTGCCCGAGGAAAACTTCGTCTATCGGTTCGCGAAAAAGAACTGGTTCTTCGGGTTTGGAGCGTATACCTAGACAACATGAGCCCCGAACAGGCAAGCGCCGCGCAGGAGCAGGTCGTCGGCGGGCTGATGCCCGGCCGGCAGGTCCGGCTCTCCCTCCCGGCCAAGGTCCCCAAGCAGGCTTACCGGAAGGCCCAGTCCAACATCCCCGACGACAAGCGGGTGCGCGCCGCCATCACCCGCGCCGCCACGGCTCACGTCAAGAAGGCGGGCACCGTCCCTCCCCTCTCGATCGACGAGCTCCGCGGCCACGCCGCCGCGATCCTCCTGGAGCTCGGGCTCGACGCGAAGTACGGCAACTTCGTCGCCATCCTCGTGAACAACGCCGCGTGGCGCGACACGCTGGCGAAGATCCCTTACGAACGGCGGCTCCTCCTCCTCCCGAAGTGCCTTCGCGTCGAGGACAAGTGCCCCGCCCCCTTTGACGAGTTCGGCCTCCTCTGCAAGGAGTGCGGCCTCTGCTCGATCCAGGACCTCACGGTGGAGGCCGAGCGGCTGGGCTACGCCGTCCTCGTGGCGGAAGGCTCCGCCATCGTCCGGTCGATGATCGAGACCGGCAAGATCGATGCCGTGGTCGGCGTGAGCTGCATCAACGTCCTCGAGAAGTGCTTCCCCCACCTCGAGTCGGCCGCGGTCCCGGGCGCCGCGATCCCGCTCCTCCAGGACGACTGCATCAACACGACGGTCGATCTCGACTGGGTCTGGGACCTCATCCATCTGACCTCCGATGACAAGACCTACCGCCTCGATCTGGACGGCTTGAAGAAGGAGGTCCAGGGCTGGTTCGGGAGGGATTCGCTCCACGCGATCATGGGCCCCGCCGCGGATGAGACGTCCGAAGTTGCCCGCGGCTGGCTCGCCAAGGCGGGCAACCGGTGGCGCCCCTACCTCGCCGCCTGCGCCTACATGGCCCTCCAGAGCGAGAAACACGAGGAGCCGCCTCCGGCGACCGACGACCTCAGGAAGCTCGCCGTGGCCATCGAGTGCTTCCACAAGGCCTCCCTCGTC
>JAHFOZ010000293.1:3472-6764 GCA_023261405.1 Planctomycetota bacterium | reverse complement strand
GGCGAGCATCTGCTGTTCCAGGAGGGGGATGCCGAGCTTCTCGTAGGTCTTGCGGATCTCGGGGTCGATCTCGTCGAGGCTGCCGGGGGCCTTCTTGAACTTGGGGGCGGAGTAGTAGTAGGCGTCCTGGTAGTCGATCTTCGGGTACCTGACGTTGGCCCAGGTGGGCTCCTTCATGGTGAGCCAGTGGCGGTAGGCGCGGAGGCGCCACTCGAGGAGCCAGGAGGGCTCGCCTTTCTTGGAGGAGATGAGGCGGACGATGTCCTCATTGAGGCCCTTGGGGACGGTCTCCGTCTCGACCTGGGTCTCGAACCCGTATTGGTAGTCCTTCGAGGCCAGGCGGTCGATGGCTTCGCGGTCGCTCATGGGGCTATCCCCTTGCGGGCCTCCACGGGGGCGCCGCGCCACTCCACCGGGGTCGAGACGAGGGTGAGCGGGCGGGTCATCTCGGCGAGCGAGATGCGGCGGAGGGCCTGGAGCACGACCTCGTTGATCTTGCGCCAGTTGCCGCGGAGGACGCAGGAGCGTTCGATCTCGCAGTTCCCCGAGTGCGCGCTGCATTCGGTGACGCCGATGGGGCCCTCCAGGGCGTCGAGGATCTGGGCGACGCTGATCTCGGCGGGGTTGCGGGCGAGGGTGAAGCCGCCCTTGACGCCGCGGTGGGTCTCGAGGAGCCCGTGGCGGGCGAGGACCTTGAGGATCTTGGAGACGGTGGGGAGGGGCAGCTTCGCCTCGGCGGCGAGGTCGCGGGCGCTCCGCGTGGCCCTCTTCGTGTCGCGCGCGTAGAGCGTGAGGAGCAGGATCCCGTAGTCCGTGAGCCGCGTCATCCGGATCATGGGCTCGTTCCCTCGAAATACCGTACCTGATCAGTCCTCTTTATAGCATCCGCGCGCCGGCGGATCAAGCCCTATATCGGACTGAACGGGTCCGGTTTGTGCTGGGCGGGTTCGCAAGTCAGGCCATCAGCCCTGCTCCTCCACGTAGCCGGGACAGAGTGCCAGGCAGAGGGAAAAGCTTGAAGTCACGTTGGACCCGGACGAAGATGGATTTGACGATCAGAAGATGACGCCTGTGAAGGAAGAGAAGAAATAGTCCTGCGCTACCCAATGGAACGAGGAATGCTGTCGTCTCGAGCCCGCACCGGCCTCCTGGTCGGCTTGGCAATCGTGGGGGCGTGTTTCCTGGTGCTCGTCACGGGACACCGCGGCAGACCTGAAACCGGCTTACCTGGCGCCGGAGGCGGGGGCGAGACGAGAAGTCGAGGTCCCGTTCCTGGGGCCATCCGTTCACAGCCATCGCCGGCATTGCGTGAGAGCGCTTCGGTCCCAGAGATCCCCCCCGTTCGGAGTGAGGGAGGGGAAGATACTCCTGATTTGAGGCAAGCCGTCCGCTCAATGAAGGATCGAGCTGCAGACGGACAAATATCACTCAACAATAAACTCGTCCGATTGTCACCCGCGGCTGCGCTCGCATGCTTGCAGGAGATCATCGCCGGTTCGCCGTTGCCCCTGGGAGACTCCCTCCATGACCGGAGACTGCTGCGGATTCTCTCGGTCAAGCTCCTGCCTTGGATCGTCGATCGGGACCCATCCCTAGGGGCGACCGTGCTCTTGATCACAATGTCTCTGCTCGACACGGAAGCGGACCCTTTTGCGCGAAGGCAGGCTTTGGCAAACCTGGGGGGAGTGGAACTTCGCGCGTCCGCCGGCGTGACCAGGGACTATGAGGGCGGGCCGGAGATCGTCCGAGAGTTCTTCTACCTCGAACCGAACGCGGCGCCCGGTCCAATCTGGCTTGCTGCGCTGAAACGCTTCGCTTCAGAGGATGCGAATGTCCTGGCCCGGCTTTCCGCAATCGCGGGTGACCGGAAGGACCGGAGCCAGTTGATCGCGGTTGAGGCACTGCTGAATCTGGGCAGTGACGCCTCCACCCAGACCGTCTTCCGTCTGTTCCGCGAGGACTTCCTGGTGCGTTCGTCGTGTGTAGAGGGCCTCTTGAGGTTGAACAAGGATCAGGCCCTCCAGGCGTTCGTGGATGTACTGCCTTTCGATCGTTCGGGCATGACGGTGTCCCAGATGGCTCGCCAGCTCTCCCGTTCACCTGCGGCTCCCGCAGGAGCCGGTGACGCATTGCTGCGTTCATTCCGATACTTCGAGGCCGGGAGGAACTTTGAAGGCGAGTCCATGACGAGAGGTGCGCTTGGCCACGCCGCAGCGGTCATCGCCGGCCGAGGGGATCGCGCTGCCCAGGAGTGCCTCGCCCTGGCGCTCAACGAAGCTTCCCCGAGGGTGGTTTCGGAGACCACAGAGGCCATCATCAAGTCCCCCTCGCCCATCCATATTCTTCTCCTGCAGAAGGCTGTGAACGACAACAAGAATGCGTTTGCTCGCGAGATCCTGGGGTACGCGCTGAGAAAATCGGACCCCACATCCCAGCGCCCCAATCTCTTCTGGGACCTCGAGAAGCTGGAGCAGGATCTGACCGGGACTACCGTGGAATCTGAAAGGGTGAGGCTGAAGCAGTTGGTCCAGGAGAAGAGGGATCAAGTTTCCTCCCTGCGGGAATCACCGTGACGCGGTCACGAGGGGAACAAGGCCCTGGGTTCTTGACCTTGTAATTTGTCACGCGCCCGAACCCGGTCTCCGGGAATGGGCGATCGCACTCGAGGGAGAAGATCACCGAGTATTCATATCAGAGATATGCATTCCCTCGCAAACGCCTCCAGGTCTACTGAGTTTCCCGCATGTGCCTTCTGGAGCGCCTCCCAGAGCGGCGACTTCTCGCTGAGCGGCGGCAGGATCACGTAGCCCATCGCGTAGCGGCGGAGCAGGTTGTTCATCGCCAGGCGGGCCACCCGGCCGTTGGCGTCCCGGAAGGGGTGGATGAGGCCCAGCCGCTGGTAGGTGTCCACGGCGAGGGATAGGACGGCCGCCTCGTCCACCGTCTTCGTCGCGTCCAGTCGCTCCTGCTCCTCCCTGAGCTTGAGATCCAGCTGCTTCATGAGCGCGGGCACCTTGGGGCCCGGAGAGCGGGGGATCGAACTCCCGACCACCGTGATCGGCCCCGTCCGGTAAACCCCCGCGCCCTTTTCCTTCTTTCCGGAAACCCTGCGGTGGTAATCGAGGATCGCCTCCTCCGTCAGCGGACACGCTCGACACTGCGCCTCCAGGTGCTTCAGGGCCTCGTGGAGGCGCTGCCCGTCCTCGTGCAGGCTGAGGAGCGGCACGGGCACGATCGTCTGGAGGAACCACTTCTTGAGCGGCCCCGCGCCGGACCAGTAGTCGCGGCCGTC
>JAHFOZ010000293.1:0-3458 GCA_023261405.1 Planctomycetota bacterium | reverse complement strand
ACGACTCCAGGAACAGAGCGTGCGCCTTTCGGAGCCCCAGCGCCTTGAACATGGGCGGGGATTATACCGCGCGGGAACTGGAATGCCGCCGTCCGGGAGGATATGATGCACTCCTGATGAGCGGAGTCCTCACCGAGGAGCAGGTGGCGCGCGTCTACGCGCTCACCGACTCGCTTCTCCTCAACCCCGACTGGGTGGTCGTGCCCCTCGTGGGGTCGGACACGGGCCTCGAGCGCATCCTGCCCGACGGCAAGCTCCTCATCCGGCCCGCCGCTGGCGCTGCGTTCGAGGCGTGGTTCACAGGTCTCCAGCACCGTCTCGAGGCCCTGGAACTCGACCGGGCCCTGCGTGCAAGCCAGCTGGAGCGCCACTACACCCGCACCCCCGCCAGCGCTGTCCCGGGCTCAGGTGCCCGGAAGTACGTCAAGTAGCCAGGCCGGCCCGGCGAAGTCGCTCCTCCAGGCCATCGGCCACCCCCAGCACCCCGGCCCACTTTCTCAGGTACGCGAGATCCATGTCCCGCGTCAGGGCAAGGATTTCGCCGACATCGGCCAGGTCGCGCTCCCGGCCCGCGACGAGTTTGTGAAGGACGAGATCCTCGGGGCCGATCGTCCACACGTCCTTCCCGAGGAGCTTGGCCGTCTTGCGCCTGGAGAAGGCGGACTGCTGGTACTCCGTCGTGACCAGGAACACATCCACGCGCCAGCTGTCCCGGGCGATGAACTTGCGCACGGCGAACTTCTTCATCCCTGCCAGCGTGTCGCGCCATCCTCGCCTCACATCGTCGGGGATGACATAACCCTCCTTCTCGAGCCGGATGAAGAGGGCTTGAAGCTGGGATTCATCCGCAGAGACGGTGACGTCCAGATCGTACGTAGGTCGCGGCAGGGCCCAGAATCGCACCGACACCCCGCCGATCAGCATGTAGGAAATCTTGAGCTCGTCGAGGATGGCCAGGAGATCGGTGGCCAGGGCGAAGACCGGGTGCTCGCTCACGGGAGGGACTTGAATTTCTCCTCGAGTCGCGCGTTGGACTCGGCGTGCTCCCGCTCCGCATGCTCAAGGCGGCGACGGCGCTCCTCGGGGGGAAGTTCGAGCAGCGATTCCCAGGCGAACTCCATGAGCCGCCGGAAGACCTCGAACCGCTCCTCCTGGCTCATGGCGCGATAGCGGCGGAGTTCTTCCTCTTCGATCACGGATCTATGATAGCCCCGTCGAGAGGTTCGGGCAAGCGCGGCTCCGGGATGCCGGTCAGTTTGTCTCCCGCGCGTGCCAGGGGAGGCTACGCACCACGGCCGCAAGTCCCGGCGCAATCGTCACCGCCGTGCCGTCCGCCTTCTGCTCCTTGCGGACGTATCCCGGCGCCCGGCCCGTCGCGGCGCTGGTGACGTGACCCACCTCCTGCCCGATGTAGCAGCCCTTCGTGTAGCTGATCGCGATGTGCTCCAGGCCCGCCACCCTCTTCCCCTGGCGGTTCACCACCGCGGCCATGCAGCCCTGGCCGGGCTTGAGCGCCTTCACGTCGTTCGTGCACATCCCGTTGAGGAAGCGGACGCGGTCTCGCCCCGTGACCTCGACCATGCCGCGCCATGCGAGGTCCACGACGCCCACGCCCTCGCGGAGTGCCTGCGCCTCGAGGAGGGAATCGCCGTAGCGGAGCGCGGTCTCGGCGTCGCCCGCGAGGCCGATGACGGCCCCGGGCCGCCCGAATGGGCTCTTATAGGGCGCGGCTCAGGAGGGCCGGTAGCGCGGCCGAAAACTGGCCCTTGGTGAGGACCTCCGTACACCCCGCCGCAAGCGCCTGCTCACGGAGTTCGGCCTCCTCGTGCGCGAGGAAGCCGACCACGGGGATGCCCTGGAGGCTCCGGATCGTCTCGAGCGGGCGGACCGCCGCCGCCTGGAGGTCCATGAGGACCAGCCTGGGCTTCTCCGCGCGGACCTTCTGGAGAATCTCGTCCGGGTCGCGCGCCGTCTCCAGCGTGACCGAAAGTGCCTTCGCCGTCTCGATCACCTTGGCCCGGAAGAAGAGGTCGGGGATCGCCACGAGGACTTGGGCCATGGGGCCACTCTAGGGTCCCGGACCGCGGATTGCAACCCCGCCCCGCTCCCGGTACGATGGCCCCATGGCGCCCATCTACTCCGGGCCTCCACGGTGCAGGACCTGCGCACGGAGCAAGTCCTTGCCCGCGAAGAGCACGTTGGCGATTCCGTGCTCCTTGGCGTATTTCCAGATCCGCTCCTGGTCGTTGAGATTCGGGGCGTACTTGGGAAGCCGGATGACGTGGATCAGCTTGCGGATCGCTGGATCTTCCAACACGGCAAGGGTCAGTAGCAAGTCCGGCAACGGTACCCTACGGTCTACAGTTCATCAAACTTGAAGCAAACGACGGGAGTGATATGGATTTGGGATTGAAGTCTGCCTACAAGCAAGTAATGGATTTATGCAAGACGAAAGTTGGGCCAGCGGGATATGTAGATCGGGACAAGACGTTTGCAGCGGCAGCAAAGCCAATCAAGGCAGAATTGACCGTGCTTGCCGAGGGCAAGCTCCCCGACGGGACAGTGTGCCAAGCAGAGGGAATGCTTGAAGTCACGTTGAATCCGGACAAAGATGGATTTGACGATCAGAAGATGACGGCTGTGAAGGAAAAGAAGAAATAGTCCTGCGATACTCAATGGAACGAGGAATGCTGTCGTCTCGAGCCCGCACCGGCCTCCTGGTCGGCTTGGCAATTGTGGGGGCGTGTTTCCTCCCTGCGGGAATCACCGTGACGCGGTCACGAGGGGAACAAGGCCCTGGGTTCTTGACCTTGTAATTTGTCACGCGCCCGAACCCGGTCTCCGGGAATGGGCGATCGCCTCGAGGGAGAAGATCACCGAGTATTCACATCGGAGATAGGCATTCCCTCGCTAACGCCTCCAGGTCTCCTGCGTTTCCCGCGTGCGCCTTTCGGAGCCGCAGGGATCTGAACATGAACGCGGATTATACCCCACCGGAACTGGAATGCCGTTCCCCCGGAGGATGGGGATCACTCCAGAGGCCCGGCGCGTCGGCCGCTACGGATTGGCCGGGTCGTAGTCCTTGCTGTAGATCTGCTTGTAGGAATCGCGCAGGGACTGGATGCGCGCTTCCTTCTGCTGCAGGTCCTTCTTCACTTCATCGAAGGCCGCCTTCTGGGTCGGGTCGGCCGTCAGGTTGAACTCCTTGGACTTGCGGCGCAGGATCATGACCTCGCCGTAGATGTGGCTGATCTCCTGCTCCGCCTTCTTCTGGTCGTTGGCGGTGGGCTTGGGCGGCGGCGGAGGGGGATCCTCCTTGGGCGGCGGCGGGGGAGGCGGCGGGGGGGGAGGCGGGGGCGGCGGGGGCGGGTTCAAATTCTCGTAGATCTTGAACAGGCCCGCCTGGAACTTCCCGGCCAGCTTCGTGACGGCGTCGCCCTTGAGCTTCTCGCGCGCGT
>JAHFOZ010000292.1 GCA_023261405.1 Planctomycetota bacterium | reverse complement strand
CACGGTGGACGCGGGCGGCCCGGCCCGGCTGAAGTGGGAACGGGAGGGGCGTTTCGCGGTCGCAGGGACGGAGAGCGGGGAAGTGCTGTGCCTGGACGCGACGGCGAAGCCGAGATGGCGGGTGAAGCTCCCCTCCGTCGAGCCGCCCGTGCCGGAGGCGCCGCTCAAGCCGGTCTTCGAAGGGGTCCCCGTCTACTCGGTGGGACGGACGGGGAAGGAACACGCATATGTGGGAGACACGTGGCTCATCAAGACCGGGGCCGGGGGGATCCTCGTGGATGCCGGCGGCTCGTCGAGCGTGCCGTTCACGCTTCAGCGCATCCGGTCGGCCGGGGTCGAGTTCAAGGACGTGCGTCACCTCCTTCACACGCACAGCCATGGGGACCATTGCGGCGCCGCATATCTCTGGCGGTCGATGGGCCTCAAGATCGTGGCACCGGAGTCGG
Source organism: Planctomycetota bacterium (assembly GCA_023261405.1). GTDB lineage: Bacteria > Planctomycetota > MHYJ01 > MHYJ01 > JACPRB01 > JACQFK01. The sequence goes on along the minus strand of JAHFOZ010000292.1, from coordinate 6,327 downwards.
CCTCATTCGCCTTGTCATGGCTCATGCCGATGCTGACGGACTACGGCGTCTGGGTCCCCCGTCCGGTCGACATCCCGCTGCCCCTCAAGCGCGCGGGCGACGAGACGGAGATCACCCTGGCCGGGCTGAAGATCCGGGCGGTCTTCGTCCCCGGCCACAGCATGGACTCCGTCCTCTATCTGGTCGAACTGGGGGGAAAGAGAGTGGCCTTCACCGGCGACCTTGGATTCCAGGCCCCTTCGGACATCCTTCACCGGTGCTGGACCGACGTGGAGAAGGCCGCGGTGGTGACGGAGATCGTCCGGAGACAGGTGCTCCCCTTCCGTCCCGATGTCGTCTTCACCGGGCATGGAGGGCGCGCCGAGGGCGCGGCCTTCCTCGAGGACCTGGTGAAGCGAAGCGAGGAATCGATCCGGAAGGCGGGAGAGAAGTAGGGGGCCGGCGGCGCCCGCCCCGGGCCCGCGGAAAAAAAAGGGGCCGGAAGCATGCCGCCTCCGGCCCCGTGGAATCCCTCGACGGGAAGGGCGTCTACTTCTTGCCCGGATGCTTCTTGGCCACGTCCTCGATCTGCGAGGCGACCGAGGCGGCGTCGCGCTTGGCCAGCTTCGCGATCTCCTTGCCGTCCGGATCCACGAAGATCACCGTCGGGTAGCCCTGGACGTCGTACTTGGTGCTGACATCGTTGTTCTTCTTGCCCCAATCGCAGTCGACGAAGATGGGGACCAGCTTCTTGGCGGCCTCGACGACCTTGGCGTCGCTGAACGCACCTGCGCTCAGAGTCTTGCAAGGCCCTCAGCCCAAGCTGGTGAAGAACAGCATCATCCCCAGGCCGTCCTTCTTGGCCTGGTCCATGAGCTTCTTGACGTCGTCGCCCTTCTCCTTGCCCTTCCAGGCGATCTTCCCGCCGTCCTGCGCCGAGGCGGCGCCGACCAGCCCGGCGACGATCGCCGCCGCCAGTCCCATCCTGAATTTCATGGTCACCCTCCTGAATCGACTCTCGTGTCCAGACACCCCACACCCGGGACTCCCCAAGAATAGCACGTCCCGCGCCCCGGTGGGGGACGGAATGAGATCGGCGCGGGAGGGGCCGGTCCTTTAGGGCGTCCCGATCCCGGCAACATCGGCCAGGGACGCGATGTTCTGACCGACGCGGCGGGAGGCAGAAATTCATTAGGCGGGCTACGATTTCCCGTAGTCCCGCTGGGGAAAACGGGTCCACGAAGGTGTCCCGCGGCGCGTAAAGTATGCGGTATGGGCAAGCTTCACGTGTCACGTCCGGGGAGTCCGGCGCGATACAGGACCGGAGATGAGCGCGTGAACATCCGGGCCCTCCTGGCGTCTGCGGTGATCCTGCTCGGGACGGCGGGCGTCGTCCGAGGAGGCGGCGAGGACGCGGCCCCCGCGGTCCCCTCTTTCCGCCACGAGGTGATCCCCCTCCTCACCCGGTACGGCTGCAACCAGGGCGGCTGCCACGGAAAGGAGGCAGGCCAGAACGGCTTCAAGCTCTCCCTCCGCGGCTTCGCCCCCGACACGGATTACGACCACTTGCTGCTCGAGTCGCGCGGACGTCGCGTGAACCTGTCGGCGCCGGAGCACAGCCTCTTCCTCCTCAAGGCCACGGGCGCCGTAGCCCATCGCGGAGGGGAGATCTTTCGCCGGGATTCCGCGCCCTACCGCCGCCTGGTGGAGTGGCTGCGCGCGGGCGCGCCGGGGCTCAAGGCGGAGGAGCCCGGTCTCGAGGCGATCGAGGTCCAGGGGGGCGGGCGGACGCTCAAGGCCGGAGGCGAGGCGCCCCTCCGCGTGAGCGCGCGCTTCGCGGACGGGTCGACCCGCGACGTCACGTGGCTCACCAAGTTCATCTCCAACGACGCTTCGGTTCTCGAGGTGAGCGCCGAGGGCGTCGTGAAGGCGGTCCGCGAGGGAGCCTCGGCCGTGCGCGCCCACTTCCAGGACAAGGTGGCTGTGGCGGGCTTCACGGTGCCCCACGACCGGAAGGTGGACCCGGCCCGCTTCACCGGGGGGAAGAACGGGGTCGACCGGCACATCTTCGCGCTCCTTGAGGCCATGCGCATCCCGCCCTCGCCGGGGTGCACGGACGGCGACTTCGTGCGGCGCGCGTTCCTCGACGCGATCGGCACGCTCCCGACGCCCGCCGAGGTGAAGGCCTTCCTCGAGGAGCCCGCGCCCGAGCGGCGCGAGAAGCTCGTGGACCGTCTCCTCGCGCGCCCCGAGTTCACCGACTTCTGGGCGCTTCAGCTGGGGGATCTCCTGCAGAACCGGAAGGAGCGCGACCACGACGTGCGCGGAACCAAGGGCGTGCGGGCCTTCCACGAATGGCTCCGCGAGCAGGTCGCCCGGAACCGGCCGTGGAACGAAATGGCCCGGGACATCCTCCTCGCCAGCGGGGATACGGCCCGGAAGCCGGAGGTCGGCTACTGGATCGTCACGGTGGGCGAGCAGCGCGAGGGGGACCGCTCCGACGCCGTGGTCTCCGCGGCCCAGTCCTTCCTCGGGACGCGCCTCCTCTGCGCCCGATGCCACAATCATCCCAGCGAGCGCTACACCCAGGACGACTACTACCACTTCGCGGCCTTCTTCTCCCGCGTGAGCCTCGACCGCGAGAAGCCGGAGAAGGGCACGACGCGGCTCGCCGTGATGAGCCCCGACGAGCGCGAGCACCGCAAGCGCCTCCAGCTGCTGGAGAAGGAGATCGCGAAACTCGAGGCCCGCGAGGACGAGAAGTCCGAGCTCGAGGCGAAGAAGACCGATGCCCTGATCGAGCAGAAGCGCAAGCAGCTCGCCGATGCGGCGAAACAGGCTGACGAGGCCCACCGGAAGTCGGTGAAGGTCTCCCAGCCGCGCACGCGGATGACGATGGAGCCCCGGCCGCTCGACCGCTCGACCGTCACCGTCTCCGAGGGCGAGGACCCGCGGCGGGCGCTCGTGGAATGGATGACCGATCCGAAGAACGAGTATTTCTCCGGGAACATGGTCAACCGCGTCTGGAAGCATTTCATGGGAGTAGGGCTGGTCGAGCCGGTGGACGACCTCCGGCCGAGCAACCTCCCGACCAACCCGGCGCTCTGGGCCTTCCTCAGGGAGGAGTTCGTGAGCGGAGGCTACGACCTCCGGAAGCTGATGCGCCTGATCCTGACCTCGCAGGCCTACCAGCAGTCCTCGGCGACGACGCCGGAAAACGAAGGCGACCGGCGCTTCCACTCGCACTACTATGCGCGGCGCCTCCCGGCGGAGGTGCTGCTGGACGCGATCAGCCAGGCCACGGGGGTGCCGGATTCCTTCCCGGGGAACCCGGTGGGCGTGCGCGCCATCCAGCTGGCCGACCCGGGGCTGGACTCCTACTTCCTCGAGCTCTTCGGCCGCTCGGACCGCGTGACCGCCTGTGCCTGCCAGCGCGAGGGCGAGGTGACGCTCCCCCAGCTCCTCCATATGCAGAATGGCGACAGCGTGGTCCGGAAGATCGCCGCGCCCGAGGGGCGGCTGGCGTCGCTGACGAAAGCCGGCGCGAAGGACGTCGTCGAGACCCTCTTCCTGGCCACCCTCTCGCGGCTGCCCCGCGAGCCCGAGCGGGCGCGGGTGGAGAAGCTCCTGGCGGGCGCCGACCGGGAGGAGGTTCTGCGCGACCTCTTCTGGGCGCTGCTCAACTCCAAGGACTTCGTTTTCAACCATTAGCGCGGAGGGTTCCCATGTTCGAAGTGTCGCTCAGCCCCAGGAAGTATCCGCAGTGCGACGGCTTCTCGCGCCGGGACTTCCTGCGGGTGGGGGCGCTCGCGCCGATGGGCCTCTCGCTCGCGGACTGGCTCAGCCTTCCCGCCGGGGCACAGGAGACGAAGACCCGGGCCAAGTCGGTGATCCTCGTGTACCTGGGCGGAGGACTCTCGCACCACGACAGCTTCGACCTCAAGCCGGACGCGCCGGCCGAGATCCGCGGGAAGTACTCCTCGATCCGCACGAGCGTCCCCGGCCTCCACGTCGGCGAGCTCCTGCCGATGATGGCGAAGACCATGGACAAGGTGGCCCTCATCCGGTCGGGCTCGCACAACAACGACCATCACGAGACCGCGACCAACTGGGTGCTCTCGGGCCGCTTCGGCTCCATGTTCGGAGACTACCCGGCGATCGGCGCGGTGGTGGCGCATGAGGCGGGCTTCTCGGCCTCGCTGCCGCCCTACGTCTCGATCCCGCGCAACCCGTCCTTCACGTGGGAGCTCGGGCGGAGCGCGTACCTGGGCGGCCGCTACGAGTCCTTCCGCGCCGGCGACCCGAACCAGCAGGGCTACAAGGTCCGCGACCTGGGCGCCGCGGAGAAGCTCACGGACGAGCGCGCCGAGCGGCGGAAGACGCTCCTCGAGGCGGTGGACTCGCTGGCCGGGACCGTGAAGGGGGACGACCAGCTCGCCACCTACGACAAGTTCCACCAGCGCGCGGCGGAGATGATCCTCTCGCCGCAGGCGCAGGCGGCGTTCGACCTCGAGCAGGAAAAGCCGGAGCTGCGCGACCGCTTCGGACGGAACACCTTCGGCCAGGGCTGCCTCCTCGCGCGCCGGCTCGTGGAGCGCGGGGTGCGCTTCGTCACGGTGAACAGCGGCGGCTGGGACCATCACGAGAAGATCTGGGACGGCCTCGAGAAGAAACTCCCGGAGTTCGATCGCGGTTTCTCCGCGCTCCTCCAGGACCTGCACTCCAGCGGCCTGATCAGGGAGACCCTGGTCCTCTGCATGGGCGAATTCGGCCGGACGCCGAAGATCAACGAGAAGGCCGGCCGCGACCACTGGGGCCCGGTGGCATCGATCCTCTTCGCGGGCGCGGGCGTGCAGGGCGGCCGCGTGATCGGCGCGAGCGACCGGACGGGCACGTCGGTGACCGAGCGGCCGGTGAGCCCGGGCGACGTCGCGGCGACGGTCTTCGCAGCGCTGGGCATCGATCCCCACAAGGAGCTCCGGGCGCCCGACGGCCGGCCGATCCCGATCCTGGCCGAAGGGGAGCGCATCAAAGAGCTGTATGCGTAGCCTGGCGCTTCTCGCGCTGCTGGCGTTTCCCCAGGACAAGAAGGACCCGCCCCCTCCCGACCCGAAGATCCTCTTCTTCACTCCCCTGGGCGTGAAGGCGGGGGAGACGGTCAAGGTGATCGCCCGAGGCCTCAACCTCGACAAGGCCGAATCCGTCGCCTGCGCCGAGGGCGGCGCCGAGCTCAAGATCAAGTCCAAGGGGAAGGCCGCCCTCCCGAAGGACGCGGAGGCGGCCGCGCTGGGGGACACCCAGGTTGAGATCGAGGTCAAGGTTCCCAAGGATGCCGGGGAGGGGCCGCTCGCGCTCGTCGTGACGACCCCGGCGGGGAAGGCCCCCGCGCATCCGCTCCTCGTCGTCCCCGCCGACAAGTTCGTGCGCGAGAAGGAGCAGAACGGCGGCTTCTCCACCGCGCAGCCGATCGAGGCGGGCCAGTGGGTCGACGGGGCCGTCTCCGCCCCGAAGGACGTGGACGTTTTCAGGATCGCCGGCAAGGCGGGCGAGCGCTGGGTCTTCGAGGTGCTGGCCCACCGGCACGGATCGGCCCTCGACCCGGTGCTCACGCTCCACGCCGAGGGCGGCCGCCAGCTGGCCGCGCAGGACGACGGCGCCTCGTCCCGCGACCCCCTGCTCCGCGTGATGCTTCCGGCGGACGGCCCGTACTATCTGAGTCTCATTGATGCCCACGACCAGGGCGGCGCGACGCACCCCTACCTGCTGCACGTAACCCGCGAGCCCTGAGTCCGTCGCAGGAAGTGACTTCCCAGCGACGGGCGAAACCCTCCGTAGCCCTGGCGAAGGAGGGTGATCACGCGAGCAGTTTCTTCACGACCTTCCCGTGCACGTCCGTCAGGCGGAAATTCCTGCCCTGGTAGAGGTAGGTGAGCCTCTCGTGGTCCAGGCCCAGCAGGTGCAGGATCGTGGCCTGGAGGTCGTGGACGTGGACGGGGTCCTTCACGACGTGGAAGCCGAGCTCGTCCGTGGCGCCCAGCGTGAGGCCGGGCCGGATGCCGGCGCCCGCGAGCCACATCGTGTAGGCCTGCGGGTGGTGGTCGCGGCCCATCGAGCGGCCGAGCGCGGCGTTCGATTCCACCATGGGAGTTCGGCCGAACTCGCCGCCCCAGACGACGAGCGTGTCCTCGAGGAGGCCGCGCTGCTTGAGGTCGGTGAGCAGCGCCGCGCCGCCGCGGTCGGTCTGGCCGCACTGGTCGCGGAGGCCGCCGGCCACGTCACTGTGGTGGTCCCAGCCCTCGTGGAAGAGCGTGACGCAGCGGACGCCGCGCTCGACGAGGCGGCGGGCGA
>JAHFOZ010000642.1 GCA_023261405.1 Planctomycetota bacterium | reverse complement strand
TGTTCGAACTCGAGGGCGGGAGGCTGAAGGTGGTCGAGACCTGGAAAGGCGGCGTGAAGGTCTATGAGGCTTGCTGAGCGTCTGGGCATCCTGGCCGTCGCGATCCTGGGGGCCTCCTGCGAGTCGGCCCCCGTGAGAGGCGTGAACATCCCGGCGGGATGGTTCAAGGGGAACACCCACACGCACACGCTCTGGAGCGACGGCGACGGCGCCCCCGAGCTCGTGTCGGACTGGTACTCCGGTCACGGCTATCAATTCCTCGTTCTCTCCGACCACAACATCCTGGCGGAGGGGGAGAAGTGGAAGAAGATCGGCAAGGGGAAGGGCGAGGTGAAGCCCGAGTCTCTGGAGGCCCTGATCGCGAAGTTCGGAAAGGACGCGGTGGCGCTCCGGGGGAAGGACGGCGCGCAGGAGATGCGGCTCCAGACGCTGGAGGAGCTGCGCGCGCGGTTCGAGAAGCCGGGCGCCTTCATCTTCATCAAGGGGGAGGAGATCACCGACGAATTCAAGAAGCTGCCCATCCACCATAACTCGCTGAACCACACGGGCCTGATCAAGCCGCCGCACGGGGAGTCGGTGCGAGAAACGCTTCAAAGGACGATTGAAGCGGTGGAGGCGGAGGCGAAGAAGTGCGGGAAGCCGGTGCTGGTGCACCTCAATCATCCCAACTTCGGCTGGGGCGTCTCCGCGGACGACCTGGCGCACGTGCTGGGCGAGCGCTTCTTCGAGGTCTACAACGGCCATCGCGGGGTTCGGAACTACGGGGACAAGGACCACCTGGGCACGGAGCAGATCTGGGACTATGTCCTCGCGCTGCGCCTGGGGAAGCTGGGCGGGCCGCCGCTCTTCTGCCTCGCCACGGATGACGCCCACAATTATCACAAGATCCAGGAGCAGGAGGTGGCAAACCCGGGCCGGGGCTGGATCTTCGTGCGAGCGAGGGAGCTCACGGGGGATGCGGTCGTCCAGGCGATGCTCACGGGGGACTACTACGCCTCGAGCGGGGTCGTGCTCGAAGACGTGCGCTCGGACGCGCAATCGCTGGGCGTGAAGGTCGCCGCCGAGGCGGGGGTGACCTACAGGATCCGCTTCAACGGGACGCGGCCCGGCGGCGAGCCCGGCGAGGTCTTGCAGGAGAGCGCCGGGGCCGCGGCGAGCTACCGGTTCAAGGGGGACGAGTATTACGTGCGCGCGACGGTGGTGTCCAGCCGGAAGCACCCCAACGGGTACGACAAGGCGGACCTGGAGTCGGCGTGGACGCAGCCGGTGGTGGTCCGGCGAGGGAAGCCGTGAGCGGCGGCCTGAAGGCGGAGGCGGAGAAGAGCGGCAGGCCGGTGCGCGTGCATCAGAACCATCCCAACTGGAAGTGGGCCGTCTCGCTGACGACTTATTTTGCTTGTGCAATCGACTTGACATATGAGTCATAGGGGGGAAAATAAAGGGGAGCCGGAGGTCCGGGTGCTGATCACCCGGGAGGCTCAGAAGGGGTTCCGTGAGCTCCCTGCCGGGATCAAGTTTCGCGCCCAAGAGATCATCGAGCGCCTTCGGAATTGACCTGAGGTGAGCGGTGCTAAGGGGCTCGGGAAGGGATTGGCCGGGCAGTACCGGATCCGGACCGGGAAGTATCGCGTGCAGTTCCGCGTGGAGAATGCGATAGAGGGCGAGCGAGTTGTGACCGTGGTCACGATCGTGAAAATCGGTCACCGGGAAGATTTCTATGGGTAAGGGAGCCCTTCAGGAAGTGAAGATCGGGGGACGGACGTTCTGTCTTGTCCCTAAGTCCCAGTATACCCGGCTGCTCCATGATGCCGAGGCGCCTGTGGTCGACGCGGTTCAGTTTGGCCGGAGATCGATCGGCCGGGACATTCGGAAGAAGCGGCTCAAGCTTGGCCTCACCCAAGCCCATGTTGCCGCCAGGGCCAAGGTCCGAGTCGAGACGGTTTCGCGCGTCGAAAGCGGCGATACCAATCCAACCATGAAGACGATGGCCAAGATCCTTCGGGCTGTCGGCGTCAAGGTTTGACCGGACATGGGGCACGACACGTTCAGGGCGGGCGACCTCACGGCGGTGATCGGCGACAACGAGGGGTACGAGGGCCACAGCGCGGGGTACAACGGGGTCCACAGCCTCGTCCACCGC
>JAHFOZ010000291.1:1230-6819 GCA_023261405.1 Planctomycetota bacterium | reverse complement strand
GAACGCACGTCCTCCATCGAGCGACCAGAGCGGGATCAGGTTGAACAGGTTGACCCAGGCCGAGACCTTGGCGGTGGCCCCCCAGATCGGAGCATCTGTGGCGAGAAAGACCGCATACACCGCGGCGCAGGCGACGAGCCCCCACCGCGGCCCTGCGAGCCCCACGCGGGCGTCCTCTCGAGGATTGGCCAATCGCTGCTGGAGGCGCACGAAGGCCCCGAAACCGGGGAGGAACATGGGGGCCGTAGCCCGGATGCCGTAGCGCCGGAGCACCGCCACATGGCCGATCTCGTGGACGTACATGCATGCGATGAAGCCCAGCGCGAACTTCCATCCCCAGAGCGACCAGTAGACTCCCAGCGAGAGGAACATCGAAAGGAGCGTGCTCAGCTTCGTCAACCCGATGAGGAGGAGCTTGCCTTTCGTGAGGATCAGCCCGACGAAGAACTTGAACTTCCAGGCGAGGAGTCCGATCCCTCCCAGACCGGCCGCCCCTTTGGCCCACGACGACTTCGCCGGCGCCGCCCCGCCTGGCGCGGCCTCGACGCGGGCACTCAGGTCCTGGACCTTCTGCTCCACGGCCACGTACTGCTTCGAATCGGAAGGAAGGAGTTCAAGCGCCCGCCGCCACGAAGAGAGTTCGGCGCTCAGGTCGCCTGCCACGGCGGCCTGCTGCGCTTCCGCGGAGAGACGGTTCAACTCCACGCTGTGGACGAACCGCGAGCATCGGGGGCACTTGAGGAGCGCCGGAGCGATCTCGGAACCGCACTCGGGGCAGACCAGGGATGTTTCAGGCACCGGCGGGTTTCTCCGCCGACACGCGGAACGGCCCCTGGAACTCGACCGACACCTTCCGATTCATCTTCCACGCCTCCCATAGGCCGAACGCCACGATGGCCCACGTGAGGATATCGAAGGCACCCATGAAGGGAAGCGCGAGGGAAAGCAGCACGAGCATGCTCAGAAGCGCCGGGAGGGAGCCCGGCAACTTCGGGGGCGCCTCCGATGGCGGCTTGTCCCCTCCTCCCTTCGGTGGGGCGGGTGCCTCGGTCACCGTGGGTTTGGCCGGCTCCTCATGGCCCTCCGTCTTTCCCACCCCTTCCACCAAGGCCAGGGGGACAAGGGTGCCGCAGATTGAAACGTAGGTGATTACCACCGCCATGACCTGGTACAGCAGGCCGCCCCTGTATTCGGCTCCTTTCCGGACTCCGGCCCCAACGAGGTAGCCGACCAGGATGGCCACGAATCCCACGATGAGATTGAGAAGAGCCGCCACCGCGAACCACACGGCTGCCCCGGCCGCCCCTCCCAGTACCCCCAGCAGGGCCGCCTTGACAAAGCGCCTCCCCCCTCCCCCGCTGCCGGACAGTGCGGAGACGAACCGGCTTCGGCAGCCGGCGCAGAACGTCTTGCCCTGGATCGTCCAGTACTCGGCGGCGATCGGCTCCTTGCATGCCTCGCATGCAAGCGCGGCGGTATCTGCCCGGGCCGGCTCGGCCCTGTCGAACTGCAGCCCGCAAGGATCGGGTGGGGTCGACGGAAGCGGATCGGTCATGGAATCTCCGACGGCTGATTGTACCCCATAGGTGTTCCTCCGTCCTGAAACCCGCGCGCGAGATCTCCGCACGGATCCCGGACGAGACCCCGCCGCGGGCCCCCCGGCAAGCGTAGAAAAAGCAGAGTCCGGCTAAGAATTTGCGTTGAAGCGCCTGCAGGCCCCGGCGCTATGAAGAGCTGCATGACGATGAAGACCGCGCGGACCCTCCTCACGGCGATCCTCCTTCTCGGCGCGACAGCACCGCCGGTCCGGGACGCGAAGCCCCCCGTCGTGGCGGGGGTCGACCGTGCCTCCCCAAAGGATGCCGCCGAGACGCTCGAGAACGGGCGTATCCTCATCGGCGAACTGGGGTGCGCCTCCTGCCACAAGGCGGACGCCTCCGCGGGGATCGTCCCGAAGAAGGCCCCCCTTCTGGGCGACGCGGGCGACCGGCTCCAGGCTGACTGGCTGCGCGCCTGGCTCGCCGATCCGGCCGCCGTAAAACCCGGAACCACGATGCCGCACGTCCTCTCCGGGAAGGGGGAATCCGTCGAGCCCCTGGTCCACTACCTCATGTCCTTGCGCGCGGATAAGCCGCTCCCGGCCTGGAGCGGAAGCCCATCCAAGGCCAAGGACCTCTTCGGAACGGCGGGCTGCATGGCCTGCCACGCGCCGCTCGGGACGGACGCGGTCAAGGACGACAGGGCGGTCGTCCCACTCGGGGACCTCAGGGCCAAGTACTCGGGTGCAGCGGCGCTCGCGCAGTTCCTGATGGACCCGCTCAAGTGGCGCCCCTCGGGCCGCATGCCGAAGATGAACCTGACCCAGGCCGAGGCCGCCTCGATCGCCACGCTCATCGCCGGGGCCGGCGGACCCCGCGACGCGGACGCGCCGACGGAGACGGTCCCCGGGCTCTTCTACGAGTACTACGAAGGCGACTGGAGCAAGCTGCCTGACTTTGACGCGCTCAAGCCCACCGCCACGGGCCGGGCGGAGACCATCGGCGTGAAGCCGATCCAGCGCGAGGACCACGTCGGCCTCCGTTTCAGCGGCTACGTGGAAGTCCCGATCGACGGCCCCTACACCTTCCATCTCCACTCCGACGACGGCAGCCGGCTGAGCATCGGCAACGCCATCGTGGTAAACCATGACGGCATCCACGGCGGCTCGGAACTCGCAGGGTCCATCCACTTGCGCAAGGGCAAGCACGCCCTCCGGGTGGAGTGGTTCGAGGCATCGGGAGGGGAAGAACTCTCGGTGGCCTTCGAGGGCCCGGGCCTCGGCAAACGCACGATCCCCGCAGACGCACTCACGAGCGAGAAGTCGGGGAAGCACATCTTCCGGGGAACGGCCCCCGCCGCGCGCTTTCAGCCCGACGCTTCAAAGGTCGCGGCTGGCCGCAAGCTCTTCGCCGAGCTGAGGTGCTCTAGCTGCCATGACGTCCCGAAGGCCGAGAAGGCCCAGGAGGCCAGGCCGCTCGCGACGCTCAAGGGGGGCCAGGCTTCCTGCCCCAGCGCGAAGTTTGAGCTCAGTCCCCCGCAGGCGCAGGCGATCGACGCGGCGCTCAGCGCGATCGACCGGCCCCAGACCTCGACTCCCGCGGGGCGCATCTCGCGGACGATGAAGACCTTCAGCTGCAATGCCTGCCACGAACGTGGTGGCCGCGGGGGCCCCGAGCCGGGTCGCGACCCGTTCTTCCAGTCCACAGAGCCGACGGTGGGCGACGAAGGGCGCCTCCCTCCCCGCCTGGGCGACGTGGGTGCGAAGCTCAAGCGCAGCTGGCTCCAGGCGGTCCTTGCCGACGGCACCAAGGTCCGCCCCTACATGCTCACGCGGATGCCCGCATTCGGGACCGCGAACGTGGGCCATCTCGTGGACGATTTCGAGGCGGCGGACACCCCGCGTGCGGTCATCGCCCTGCCTCCCGACAAGGGGATGGCCCAGCACGGCCGCACGCTCGTGGGGACCAAGGGCCTTTCCTGCGTGAGCTGCCACACGTTCAACGGCCACAAGGCGCAGGGCATCCAGGCGATGGACCTGATCCACATGCCCTCGCGCCTCAACCGGGACTGGTACGACCGCTACATGGTGAACCCCATGGGGCTCCGCCCCGGCACGCGCATGCCCACCTTCTGGCCCGAAGGGGTCGCGGTAAAGAAAGACGTGCTGGGCGCCGACACGGCCAAACAGCTGGAGGCCATCTGGCAGTATCTCTCAGAAGGGACAAAGGCGAAGAATCCGACCGGTATCGGCCCCGAACCGATGCTTCTGATACCCAGGGACGAAGCGGTGCTTTATCGAAACTTCATCCAGGGCGCCGGTCCGCGCGCGATCGGCGTCGGCTACCCCGAACGGATCAACCTGGCCTTTGACGCCCAGCAGATGCGGATGGCGCTCCTCTGGCAGGGCGACTTTATTGACGCCTCGAAGCACTGGCTCGATCGCGGCTCGGGATTCCAGGGGCCGGCGGGCGAGAACGTCCTCCAACTCCCTGACGGGGCCCCTTTCGCAGTCCTGGCCGACCCGGCCGCACTCTGGCCCAAGCCTACGGGCAAGGAGGCCGGATTCGAGTTCGAAGGCTACCAGCTCGACGCGAAACGCCGGCCCACGTTCATGTACTCCTTCCGCGAACTCGCGGTGAAGGACTTCCCGGAGGCGATCGCGGGCGGTCTCAAGCGGACGTTCACGTTCGAAGGGAAGGCCCCCGAGAACCTCTGGTACCGCGCACTTTCGGGGAAGGCGCCGGAGAAGCAGGCGGACGGGTCCTACAAGGCCGGCTCGCTCATCCTCCGCTTCGACCTGCCCGCGGGCGCGACGCCGGTTCTTAGGAAAGACGAACTCCTGGTGCCGCTCAAATCCGGAACTCTTGTCCAGCATTACTCCTGGTGATCCGATGAGAACGACCCTGGCCACGGCGGTCCTCGCTCTGGCGCTCTCGAGCGCCGCCTGGGCGCAAAAGCCCAAGGAGAAGGCGGGCGCGGAGGACGAGTACTACCGACTTATCAAGATCCCGATCCCGCAGGGCATCGTCCTCGAGGGCGGCGGAATCGACCTCATGCCTGACGGCAAGCTCGCCGTGTCCACCCGCCGGGGCGACATCTATATGGTCGAGAACGCCTTCCAGGACCCGCCGGTGCAGGCGAGGTTCTCCCTTTGGGCGAGCGGCCTCCACGAGGTGCTGGGGATCGCGCAGCGGGACGGCTGGCTCTACGCGACGCAGCGCTGCGAGGTCACGAAGATCAAGGACCTGGACGGGGATGGCCGCGCGGACCTCTTCAAGACGGTGAGCGACGACTGGGGCATCAGCGGCGACTACCACGAGTACGCCTTCGGCTCCAAGTTCGACAAGGACGGCAACATCTGGGTCGTGCTCTGCCTCACCGGGTCGTTCACGAGCGAGGTCCCGTTCCGGGGTTGGTGCGTCCGGATCACGCCGGACGGGAAGATGATCCCCACCTGCAGCGGCGTACGCTCGCCGGGCGGGATTGGCATGAACGCGGAGGGCGACGTCTTCTACTGCGACAACCAGGGTCCATGGAACGGGACGAGCTCGATGAAGTATTTGCGCCCGGGCTCATTCCAGGGGCACCCAGGCGGGAACAAGTGGTACTCGCTCACGGAGGCGATCGGCCCGCGCCCCAAGGACCCGCTCACCAAGAGCCGCTTTCATGTGGAGGCCGCCAAGATCCCCGAGTTCGTCCCCTACAGCATCCTCCTCCCCCACGGGAAGATGGGGAACTCCGCGAGCGGAATCGTGTGCGACACCACGGGCGGGAAGTTCGGCCCCTTCCAGAAGCAGATGTTCGTCTCCGACCAGTCCCACAGCGTCGTCAACCGCGTCTTTCTAGAAAAGGTGAATGGAGTCTTCCAGGGCGCCGCCTTCCCCTTCCGCCAGGGCTTCGGGTCGGGCAATGTCCCCATGCTGATGACGGCGGACGGCTCGATCTTCGTCAGCGGCACGAACCGCGGCTGGGGCTCGCGCGGTCCGTCGCCCTTCGCGCTGGAACGCCTGGTGTGGACCGGCAAGGTCCCCTTCGAGGTGCTCGAGATGC
>JAHFOZ010000291.1:0-1220 GCA_023261405.1 Planctomycetota bacterium | reverse complement strand
TATCCAGCCGGACGGATTCGAACTCGTCTTCACGCAGCCGGCAGACCGGAAGACGCTGGAGGACCTTGCGTCCTGCAAGATGCAGACCTTCACCTACATTTATCAAGGCGACTACGGGAGCCCCGAGGTGGACGCCTCTACCCCGGCGATCAAGAGTGCCGTGGCGAGCGCCGACGGCCTCAAGGTGCGGCTCGTCGTGGATGGCCTCAAGATCGGTCACCTCCACGACCTCACGATGCCGGGGATCCGCTCGGCCGACGGCCGCCCCCTGCTCCACCCGCAGGCCTACTACACCCTTTGGACCTTGCCGGGCAAGTAGGTCCGCTGCTCCTCTCTGGGCAAATGGTGCTTTAAAGCAACATTGCTCAAGAACGTTCCCTATCGGATGCCCGGTGTAGTCAAATCGTGCTGTAAAGCACGATTTGGTCACGGCATCCCATCGCCGCCCCCGGCGGTGTAGAGTGCAGCGCGACCGCCCGTGCTAGAATCCCCGTCATGCCTGGCTTCTTCGAGGGGCTCACCTACCCCTTCCGCGGGCTCGCGTTTGTCGCCAATCGTCGTGAACTGTGGAAGTACGCGGCGGGCGCCTTCGCCCTCAACCTCATCCTGTTCACCGCCGGCTTCGTGGCGCTCTATTTCGCGATGCCCCACTTGATGAAGGCGGTCACGCCCGACAAGACTCCCTCGTGGCTCCTCCCGGTCCTCAAGGGCATCCTGTGGCTCGTCGCCGCCGCCCTCTCGCTCATTCTCTTCACGATCGTGGGCAATCTCGTGGCCGGCCCCTTCCTCGATGCGATGACGGAACGCATGCTCGGCCTCCTGGGGGAGACGCTGCCGCCTTCGCGGGGTCTCGCGAGCGCGTTCGGCCGCACCGTCGTCAACCAGTCCCTCAAGCTCCTCATCTTCGGGTCCGTGCAAATCCTCCTCCTCGTCCTCCTGGTGACGCCCTTCGGGTTTGTCCATCCGCCGCTGGCGGGCTTCCTGACGGTCCTCTTTCTCGCCCTTGAATACGTGGACTACCCGCTGGACGCGCGGCGCGTGGCCATCCCCTCGCGGTTCCGGTTCGTATTCGGCCACCTCCGCCCGTCGCTCGGGTTCGGGGCCGCCTGCCTGGCCCTCTCACTGGTCCCCTTCGTGCTTTACTTCCTGCTCCCCGCCGCGGTCGCCGGGGGAGTGCTCCTCGTACGAGACGTGGAGAAGGTCGCGCGCCCGTGGCCCCC
>JAHFOZ010000290.1 GCA_023261405.1 Planctomycetota bacterium | reverse complement strand
AGACGGCCGCCAGGTTGAAGGGACGGCTGCCGCCGAGGAGGTCGGCGATCCAGTCGGGCTCGAGGCAGTCGGTGACGTCGTAGCCCATCGTGACGAGGCGCCCCTTGGCCTGGTCCACCCACTCCGCGTCGCGGTGGGCCAGGAGGAGCGAAAGCCGGCGCGCCGTGCCTCTGGACATGCCCCCCATTATACCCCCGCCGGGGGAAAAAAAACGGCGCGGAGGCCTTTCGAGCCCCCGCGCCGTGCGGGTGTTCCGGGATCCCTAAACGGCGGGCGCGGCCTGCTTCCGCGCCCTCCACTGCTCGAGCGTCACGAGGATGTCGCGGGCGTTCGAGCCGTTGTGCGGGCCCAGGATGCCGGCCTTGGTCATCGCGTCCACGAGGCGCGCCGCGCGGCTGTAGCCCACGGAGAAGTGGCGCTGGATGAGCGAGGTCGAGCCGCGCCCCTCGGTGAGCACGAGCTCCACGCCCTCGTCGAAGAGCTCGTCGTCCGCGGTGCCCTCGGCGTCGCCCACGGTCTTGATCTCCAGCAGCTCCGAGTGGTACTCGGGTTTGGCCCTCGAGCGGAGGTACTTCACGAGGCCCTTGAGCTCGTCGTCCGAGATGAAGGTGCACTGGCCGCGGACGGGCTGGAAGGCGTCGATCATCTTCACGAGCATGTCGCCCTTGCCCAGGAGCCGCTCGGCGCCCTTGCTGTCGAGGATGATGCGGCTCTCGATCTGGCTGGGGACGCGGAACGCCACCCGCGAGGGCATGTTCGAGCGGATGAGGCCGGTGACGATGTCGGTCGAGGGGCGCTGCGTCGCGACGACCAGGTGGATGCCGATGGCGCGCGCCTTCTGCGCGAGCCGCACGATCGACAGCTCGACCTCCTTGCGGCCGGTGAGCATGAGGTCGGCCAGCTCGTCGATGACGGCGACGATGTACGGCATGTGCGTGGGGAAGAGCTCCTGCTCCTCGACGGGCACGGCGGCCTCGGCGAGGCGCTCCCGGATCTTCTTCTCGCCGAGCTTGTTGAACTTGTCGATCTTCTCGACGCCCACGCGATTGAGCATCGTGTAGCGCTCTTCCATCTCCTTGACCAGCCAGTCCAGGACGATGGCCGCCTTCCTCGAGTCCACGACGACGGGAGCCCAGAGGTGGGGGATGTCGCTGAAGGCGGTGAGCTCGACCTGCTTGGGGTCGATGAGGATGAGCTTCATCTCCTCCCAGGACATGGAGACGACGAGGGAGGTGATGATGGTCTTGAGGCAGACGGACTTGCCCGAGCCGGTGGTGCCGGCGATGAGCAGGTGGGGGAGCTCCGTGAGGGAGCGGAGGATGGGGTCGCCGCTGTTGGTCTTGCCGAGGATCATGGGGAGCGGGACCTTGCGGAGGTCGGCGTAGCCCTTGTCGAGGAACTCGCGGAGGCGGACGGTGTTGGGGAAGGGGTTGGGGACCTCGATGCCCACGGTGCCCTTGCCGGGGAGCGGGGCCACGATGCGGACGGCGAGGGTGGAGAGCCTCATGGTGATCTCCTCCTGCCGGGCGGTGACGGCGTGGATCTGCTGGCCGGGGGCGAGCTGGACCTCGTAGGTGGTGACGGCGGGGCCGATCTCGTAGTTGACCACGCTGCCGTCGATGCCGTACTCGCGGAGGGCGCCCTCGAGGACCATCATGCGGTCCTTGATCTCCTGCTCGGTGATGCCGTGGATCTGCTCGACCTTGGACTCGAAGAGCTCGATGGGAGGCTGCTCGTAGGAGCCCATCTCCTTACGGGCGTACTGGGCGGCGGCGGCCTTGATGGCGTTGGGGGCCTCCGCCCTGGGGGCGGGCTTCGCGAGGACCGTGGAGGCGACGGGCTGCTGGAGGGCATGCACCGCCTGCTCCTGCGCCGTGGGGAGGACGATGGGCTTGGGGCGGATGGGCTCGGCCACGGTGGGGGTGACCGCCACGGCGGCCAGGGTCCTTGGGGCCGGGAAGGGGGCGGGGACGGGGCCGGCCGGTGCCGGGACGGTGGCCGCGCGGCGGGCGATCTCGGCGCTCGCCTGGGCCATCGCGAGGTCGTGGGCTGCGGCGTGACGCTTCACGCGTTCCTCGGCGGAATAGTAGTGGCCCACGCGGCCGAAGGCGGCGCCCGCGGCCTTCGCCAGCTTGAGCAGGCCCACGTAGATCATCCAGTCCGTCGAGAGGACCAGCGAGAACGAGAGGGCGAGCGCCACGCCGAGCCAGGCGCCGGCGTGGCCGAGGTGGCGGACGAGGGCGATCTCGAAGGCCTTCCCGTAGATCCCGCCCAGGCCGGGTGCGGTGCCCGCGAGGCCGAAGGCGGCGGGGTTCAGCATCGACTGGAGCGAGAGGAACGTGGCGGCGGCGAAGACGGAGACGAGCACCGCGGTGAGCTTCACGTAGAGGCCTTCGAGCTTCCGGCGGAAGAAGACCATGAAGGCCCAGAAGCCGGTGAAGAAGGCCACCAGGTAGGCCGCGAGGCCGAAGTTGGAGAGGAGCGCGTGCGCGATCCTCGCGCCCACGACGCCGCCCTTGTTGGCCAGCGGCGCGTTGGGCGGGTACTTGATGTCGCGGATGTCGCCGGCGTCGTAGGAGACCAGGGAGATCAGGACGAACGCCGCGCAGAGGAAGAAGAAGAGCCCGCCGAGCTCCTTCACCTTCTCGCGCACCGGGACCCGCGATGCCAACGTCTCGTGCTGCTGCTTCTCGCTCTTCTTCGCCACGCTAGCCCCTCGTGAAATAGATCAAGCCCAGCAGGCCGGCCGCCCCGCAGTAGAGCGCGAACGCCGAAAACCGGCCCTTCAAGGACAGGATCTCCACCCCCCGGATCGCGGCGAGACTCACCGCGAAGGCGACGGAGACCCCTATTATCATCGGCACGAGCTCGAAGGCGGCTTGACCCCTCAGGACCTGGAGTCCCTGGTGGGCAAGAGCCATGGCGATGGCGGCGCCGCCCAGGAAGAACGAGAAGCGCACCGCGTCCGCGCGCTTCAGGCCCAGGAGGAACCCGGCGCCGATGGTGGACCCCGAGCGGGAGATGCCCGGAAGGATCGCGCACGCCTGGGCCAGGCCCACCAGCAGGAGCTTCCAGAGGGGGGCGTCGAGGAGGGTGTCGTGCTGTTCGCGGCCAAGACGGTCGGCCAGGAAGAGCCACGCGCCCGTGACGATGAGCATCCCCGCGGCGAGCGCCAGATTCGCGTACAGGGGTTTCACCTGCTCCCGGAGCAGGAGGCCGGCGAGGGCCACGGGGATCGACGCCAGGGTGAGCGGGAGGATCTCGCGGCGGCGGTCCCGGAAGAGGTCGAGCCAGGCCTTCCGGTAATGGATCAGGATGGCCAGGAGCGAGCCGGCGTGGAGGATGATGTCGAACGCCAGATCCTCCTTCACGGACAGGAAGTGCCGCGCGAAGAGCAGGTGGGTCTTGGAGGAGACGGGGAGGAATTCCGTGAGACCCTGGACGACGGCCAGGATGAGGACCGCGATGATCGGCATGGTTTCCCTTTTCCCTATCGGCTAGAATCGCCGTCGGATGGAGTCCAAAGCGCGTCCGGCGCCGCCCCCCGCGCCCCCCCGGAAGCGGCGCTGGGGTTGGCTGCTCGGGATTTTGGTCGGCGGGCTGCTGGTCGCGGCGCTGGACTTCGGAGGCGAGGCGGCGCTGGCCCGCTGGAGCCACGTGAAGCTGCGCGGTCCGCTGAGCCTGCGGGCCTGGGTGGCGCTGGGGATGATCGGGGGGATCGGTCTCGGCGCGGTCCTGCTCTTCTTCCTCTGGGGGCTCCACAGCGCGCGGGAGACCCTGGGCGGGAAGGTGGGCTTCTTCCGGGCCGTGGGGCGCGGCATCAAACACTTCTTCCAGGCGGCCTGGGCGGTGGGCCTGACGTTCGGGGTCGTGGGCGGCACGGCCTGGTTCCTGGTCCCGCCCCCCGAGCGCAGGCCCGCGGTTGACTACGTGCGGGACGAGGGCCGGAAGGCGCTGGACAAGACGAAGACGTGGGCGGAGGACGCGCTCACGCCGGCTCCCAAGAACCCGCCGCCTCCCAAGCGCTGATCCGCCCGACTGTTTGCCGGGTGCTCAGTCGACCTTCACGAAATCCATGTAGCCGATGAGCATCTCCTCCCAGCTCTGCTGTCCGAACCGCACCTCCTTGGTGGGGTCCGGGTTGCCGGGGTTGCCCTTGGAATTGTCGAAGTGCGCGACAGCCTGGATCTTCGTGCCCTTCTTGACGAGCTTCGGCTCCTTCAGCCGGTAGCAGGTCTGCCAGTTGAAGTCGTAGACCGGGACGTCGAGGAGGACCTCCTCCTTCCCGTCGGGGTGGATGGCCGTGTACTTGAAGGCCTTGCCGCGGATGTGCATGTGGGGGAGGAGGCTCAGGATCTTCGAGTCGTTCTCGAACGTGAAGGAGGCCTCCTCGCGGTGATCCGGCGCGCCCGCAGGGATCCGGATCATGGCGTTCACGATGCCGCGGGTCACGACTTCCCGGGTGACGGGCTTCTTCGCAAAGACGAGGCCCACCTGGGTGACGTCCTCGGCCGCCTCGCCGTTGGTGGTGTAGTGGATCTGGAAGACCAGCGTCGCGCCCGCGGGGACCTTCTTGCCCATGCCCTCCGGGAAGATCATCGGGCTCTCGCCCGGGACCATGATGCCGAAGTAGCCGTGGAAGAGACCGCCGTCCAGCGGGGGCTGCTCCTTCAGACGGTTGAGGGGGTACTGGAGGAAGACCAGGATGTGGTGCACCTGCTGGCGGGCCCCCGGCCTCACCTCGATGGCCTGGACCCAGGTGTCCTCCTTCAGGTCCGTCCGGACGAAGAAATACTTGTAGGGGACGGTCCCCTCGGCGGGGATCTTCTGGGCGCGCGGCATCTTGTAGACCGCGTCGGGCGTCCCGATGAGCCATCCCTCGGCGAAGCGGCGCGGCGCGGGGGCGTCCTTGGCGCTGCCCTGGGGGGCGCCGGCATCCACCCAGGCGGAGATCGTCTCGATCTCCTGGCTCGACAGGTGCCGGTCGTTCGACCATTCGCCGTGCTTCGGGTCCGCATGCCAGGGGGGCATCCGCTTCTTCGTCACCGCCTCCTTGATCGTGCGTCCCTTCGACTTGGCCGTCTCGTAGGAGAGCAGCGAGAAGGGGCCGATCTCGCCCGGGCGGTGGCAGTCCACGCAGCGCCTCTGGAAGATGGGCGCCACGTCCTTGTGGAACGTGATCCCGATTTTCCCTGTCCCGAGCGGACTCGCCCCAGGTTTCGACGGGCGCTCGATCTCGCATCCCGGGGCCTCGGTGGCCAGGATCGCCGGCGCCTTCCCGGCCAGGAGCGCCTCGATCGCGTCGACGAGGAGGTTCTTCGTGGCCGCGTCGCGCGAGTAGCCGATGCCGTACTGATCGTCCACCGCGCCGCGATACCGGAGCACTCCCTTGGGGTCGATCACGAAGACCTCGGTGCTGCGGCGGGCGTCGAGGAGCGCGGTGAGCGAGGCGTCGCTGCTCGAGGCCGTGAGGAACCTCACGCCCCGGGCGCGGTACTCCTTGTCCATCCGGTCGAGCTTGGGCCGGTAGAGCTTGGAGACCGGGCAGTCCGGCGCGGTGAAGACCACGACCAGGAGTTTCGAATCCGCGATCAGCGGGGCGAGCGGCGAGTCGGCGGGGAGGGGCTTCCCCACGCCCCGCTCGGAGGGCTTCTCGATGGCGGCGGGGGCCTGCTTGAGGTCGTCCTGGGCGCAGAGGGGGCCGGCCAGGGCGATCAGGATGAGCGTTCGAATCGGTTTCATGGTCTTCCTTTGGTCATGCGTACCGGCGGGGATGTTCGCTGGTTTCATCGGTCGGGGGATCCACCCCAGGGAACGGAGCTCACGGAGGCGGTCCGGAAATCCATCAGGACGTGCTCCGCGGTCTGGGTGTCCTTTGTGGTGCAACCGGGCGGGACTGCAGAGCCTCGATCGCGCGGATGAGCCAGGCGGCGACCGCGTCCTTGGTGGCGCGGCGGAAGCGGCGGACCTCGACCCCTTCCCGGTAGACGGCGGCGTCCATGCGGTCGGCGGTGAAGGTGCGCGGCGCGTTGAGGACCACGTAATCCAGGTTCTTCTTCTTGTACTTGAGGAGGGCCTGGTGGACCGCGTCCTGCACCTCGAGCGCGAAGCCCACGAGGATGCGCCCTCCCTTGCGCGCGCCGAGTTCCCTGAGGATGTCGGGCGTGCGGACCAGGCGCAGGGTGAGCGGGCCCGGGGCCTTCTTGAGCTTTCCGGCGAAGCGCCCGGCCGGACGGTAGTCCCCCACGGCGGCGGTCATGATCACCGCGTCCGCGCGCGCGACGGCGGCCTTCACGGCGCGGTGCATCTCCACGGCGCTCGTGACGCGCACCAGGTGCACGCCGGCCGGACCGCGGAGCGCCACGGGGCCGGTGATGAGCGTGACCCGATGGCCCGCGCGCCGGGCGGCCCGGGCGCAGGCGAACCCCATCTTCCCGCTCGAGGCGTTTGAGAGGAAACGCACGGCGTCCAGGTACTCGCGCGTGGGGCCCGCCGTGACGAGGACTCTCACTTCAGGAGCTTCTCGACTTCCCTGACGATCGCGGCCGGGTCGGCCAGGCGGCCCTTGGCGTAGCTGCCGCAGGCGAGGAACCCGCTCTCCGGGTCGATGAACCGGTACCCCCGCTTCTTCAGGATCGCGATGTTCTCCCGCACCGCGGGGTGGGCCCACATGCGGTCGTTCATGGCGGGGGCGACCATCACCGGGCAGGTCACCGCCAGGAGGAGCGAGGTGAGCATGTCGTCGGCGATCCCGTGGGCCGCCTTGCCCATGAAGTTGGCCGTGGCGGGGGCCACGAGGACGAGCGCCGCGTCGTCCGTCAGCGAGATGTGCGTGGG
>JAHFOZ010000289.1:4142-6846 GCA_023261405.1 Planctomycetota bacterium | reverse complement strand
GGGCTACTTCGACTTGGCCTCGATCTCGCGGGCAAGGTCGGGGGGGACGCGGACGGCAGCCTTGCCGTGCTCGAAGAACTCGTAAGCCGTCTCCAGGGTGTACCAGCGTCGGTCGAGGCCGCCGGCGTTCTTGTAGGAGTAGGAGAAGCGGCGGCGGTCCACGGCGCGCACGAGCCGCGCGTCGTCCCGCGCGGCGGAGAGTTCCAGCGTTCCCTCGAGCGTGCCCCAGTAGACGTGGTCCGGCCGCGCCATGCGGCGCTCCGCGACGGCCTGCTCCAGGAGTGAGGCGGCCTCGTCGCGGATCCGCGCGGGGTCGAGCGTGAATTCGAGGACGTGACACGGCCGGTCGCCCACCTGGCGGGAGTCCATCTCCGGCGGGCCCTTCGCCGCCTGCACCACGGCCTCGAGGAGCAGGTGCGGCGCCTGGGCGCCGCGGAGCGCCTGGGTCAGGCGGTCCTCGCGGCTGCCCGGCTCCACGCGGCCCAGGTCGTCCCAGGGGCGGTTGCCGCGGCGCACGTGGACCGCCTGGGCATCGAGGGCGCGGCGCGCGGCCGCGAACTCGTCCACCGTGCTCACCACGATCCCCGCCGGGTGCCACGCGCCTTCGCGCAGGAGGCGGCCCCCCACCCGGAAGCGGTAGGTCGAGTCGGCGAGGGACTTGAGAATCCCGCGCGCGTCGGGGACAGCCGCGGGGGGAGGCTTCGCGGGCGCCGGCGGGCTGGAGTTCGCTGCGGGCGCCTCCGGGGCCGGGCCGGGCGTGGGGACATCGATGGCCGCGGGCGGCTCGATCGCGTCCTCCTCCCGGCCAAGGACCAGGGTCTCCATCGCCTGCAGGATGCGGCCCTCGCCCGTGGGGGCGCGGAAGCTGGCGGCCCCACCGAGCGGCGTGGCGCGGAGGGTGTCGGGCCTCCGGGCGACAAGGATCGGCCCCGAGACCTCCTGAAACCGCACGCCGAGGGGACCGCCGGCCACGTGGAACATGCGGGGCGCCGCGCCCAGGTCCACGCGTGCCTCGCCCTTCCAGACGTCGATGCTGTAACAGAGGAGCGTCTGGCTCCACGAGATCTTCACCTCGCTTTCGGCCGGGAGGTAGATCGTCGCACCGTCGGTGAGGACGAAGCTGCCGGCCTCCGACGCGCGGAGGAGGTCATTGGGATTGACGTACGTGCGCGGCGCGAGCTTCCGGATCGTGCCGGAGGTGACCACCTCCAGGGCGCCGCCCGCAGGAGAGATCTCGATCGCCTCCGCCGTGCCGCGCGCCAGGCGTTCTGCGAGGCGGGGTTCGGGGACCGTCGTCGGCGGCGTCTCGGACGGCCGGTCCGGCGGCGGGGGAGGAGGGTGCGGATCGGAGGTCGGGACGACCGGGGGCAGCGGGTCCGGCGCGGGCATCGGGGTCTTCAGCGGCACCGGAGGCGGCTTGGGGTTCTCCCGCCGGCCCTTCGGCTCCTGGGGCTGCGGAGGCGGCGCGTAGACCGTGGGCCTCGGTGGCGAAGGAGGCGCGAGGAGCGCCCAGGCGACGGCGCCGAGCACCGCCGCCGCGGCCACCCCCTGCAGGAAAGACACCCAGGACCTGCGCCGGGGCAGCCGCGGGAGCGGGGCCGGGAGCCGGGCTTCCGGGAGCGGGGCCCCTTCGCTCAGCGAGAGCAGCGCGACATGGCGGCGGCAGGGCGTGCACTCCGAGAGGTGCCGGAGGACCCCGCGCCACTCGGCCTCGGAGAGCATTCCGGAAGCGAAGGCGCCCAGGATTTCCGGGTCAGGACACTGCCCCTGGGCGGGGCAGGGCGTCGCGGTCATGGCTTTCCTTCCGTGCCCTTCAGCAGGTCGCGCAGGCGGTCCCGGGCGCGGCTGATGATCGATCCCACGCTCTGGGTGGAGATGCCGAGGGCGGCGGCGATCCGCCGGTAGGTGAGGCCGTCGTAGTAGAACATCTTAAGCGCCGCGCGCTGCACGGGCCCCAGCTGATCCATGAGGGCGTCGAGGCGATGGACCGCCTCGCGCTCCTCCGCCGGGGCGGAGACGTCGACCCCGCCCGCCTCCGGCTGGAGCGGGGTGTCGTCCAGGGACGGCCCCCCGAAGCGGCCGCGGACCTTCTCGTCGCGGATCGTGTTGAGCGTGTGGCGGACGGCGAGCGACTTGAGCCACGCGCCCAGCGGGCAGCGCGACTGATAGCTCCGCAGGCGGCGGAAGTCGTCCTCGTAGAGCCGGGCGTAGAGGTCCTGCACCACGTTCTCCACGTCGTTCTCGGGGACCTTGTAGAGGCACTTGAGGAAGGTGAAGCGGACGGCCCCTTCCATCGTGGAATGGTAGCGGCCGACGAACGTCCTCCAGGCGTCCGCCTCGCCCCGAAGGCAGCGCTCCAGGAGCATGCGTTCCTGAGGATCGGGTTCGGGGGTGCCGCTCATCCCTGATTCCGTCCCAGAAACTGGGGTCCGGGCCTCTGGTCTCGGCACTGCGACCCGCAAGCTCGCGACCTGTTGCTCTTGCAGGGCAGACCTCGCGGTGAGTCCCGTCGAACCACCGGTCCCGAACTGTCGCGGCTCATTACTAAGCATATCCGCCTTCCGCTAGAAAGACACCCCCGGGCCTGAATTTCTTGCCGCGCTTCCCCGGGGGGCGTGGGTTCAATATAGACTGGCCTAATAGTCCTGCATGGGGAAAATCTTTATTGAGTCTAAGGGTAGAGTATTAGGGAATTTCATTCGAA
>JAHFOZ010000289.1:0-4132 GCA_023261405.1 Planctomycetota bacterium | reverse complement strand
TCGAGTCCTTGAAGGTATTCTGCGATGTGGCGCGGCACCGGAGTTTCTCCGAGGCCGCCACCACGAACAAGGTTTCCCAGTCCGCGGTCAGCCAGATCGTGATCATGCTGGAGAAGCGCCTCGGCGTGCGGCTCGTGGACCGGTCCAAGCGGCCGCTCCAGCTCACCCGCGAGGGGCGGGCGTATTATGACGGCTGCCGCAAGCTGGTGGACCAGTACCTCGAGGTTGAAGCGAGCGTCCGGCACATTTCCGACCCCTATTCATCCGTGATTCAGGTGGCGGCCATCTACTCCGTGGGCCTCCGGGACATGAGCCAGTATGTGAAGCGGTTCGTGGCCCAGAATCCGAAGGCCCAGATCAACATCGAATATCTCCACCCCGACCGCGTGGTGGAGAAAGTGCTCGATGGCGCGGCGGACTTCGGGCTGGTCTCCTTCCCCCAGGCGTCGCGGAAGCTGATCGCGATTCCCTGGCGGGAGGAGGAGATGGTGCTGGCCTGTGCGCCCGGGCACCCCCTGGCCGCGAAGAGGCGGATCCGCGTGGCCGATCTCGCGGGGCAGAAGTACGTGGGGTTCGACAAGGACCTGGTCATCCGCAAGAAAGTGGACCGCTTCCTCCGCGACCACGGCGTGGCGCCGGACGTGGTCCTGGAGTTCGACAACATCGAGAACATCAAGCAGGCGATCGAGATCTCCGCGGGGGTGGCGCTCCTGCCGCTCCCGGCCCTCCGGCGCGAGGTGCAGGGCGGGACGATCGTCGCCCTGCCCCTGGCGGACGCGCACCTCTTCCGCCCCCTGGGCATCATCCAGCGGCGCAGCCCAAAGCCGGGCGCGGGGGCGCAGACGTTCATCGAGGTGCTCCGGCAGCCCGACGAGCCCTCTGCCGAGGACCAGCCGGTGGAAGGCATCTACGCCAGCGGCAGCAAGGCCGGGGCGTCCGCGCTCGTCGCCGGCGGCCCCCGGACCCAGGACGGCCGGCGGCAGGAAGGCGGACCCCGATGAGCCATCCGTGCGAACCCGGACGCCAGGGCCTCTACGACCCGCAGTTCGAGAAGGACGCCTGCGGCGTGAGCTTCGTGGCCGACCTCAAGGGCCGGAAGTCCCACGACATCGTCAGGAAGGCCGTGGAGGCGCTCCGCAACCTGGAGCACCGCGGCGCCTGCGGCTGCGAGGCGAACACCGGCGACGGCGCCGGCATCCTCCTCCAGCTGCCGCACGCGTTCCTCGCCCGCGAGGCCGAGAAGGCCCGCGTCCGCCTCCCGGTCCCCGGCGAGTACGGCGTCGCGATGGTCTTCCTCCCCCCGGACCCCGCCTCGCGCGCGCAGTGCGAGAAGCTCTTCGAGAAGGTCGCCGCGGAGGAGGGGCAGCGCTTCCTGGGCTGGCGTACCCTCCCGACCGACAACTCCACCCTCGGCCCCACCGCGAAGGCCGCCGAGCCCGCCGTGCGGCAGGCCTTCATCGGCCGGGGGAGCGGCGCCGACGACCCCGACGCCTTCGAGCGCAAACTCTTCGTGATCCGCCGCCGCGTGGAGAACGCCGTGAGGGCCTCCGGCATCCCCTCCCGCGGCCTCTTCTACATCCCCAGCCTCTCCCACCGCACGATCGTCTACAAGGGCATGCTCAAGTCCGGCCAGCTCACCGAGTACTACCCGGAGATCCTCGACCCCCAGGTCGAGAGCGCCCTCGCCATGGTCCACTCGCGCTTTTCCACCAACACCTTCCCCAACTGGGCGCGCGCCCACCCCTACCGCTACCTCTGCCACAACGGCGAGATCAACACCCTCCGCGGGAACATCAACTGGATGCACGCCCGCGAGAAGCTCTTCGAGAGCCGCCTCTTCGGAGACGACATCCGCAAGGTCCTCCCCGTGATCGACACCGAGGGCTCCGACTCCGCCATCTTCGACAACGTCCTCGAGATGCTCGCCCTCAGCGGCCGCGAACTCCCTCACGCCGCGATGATGATGATCCCCGAGCCCTGGTCGGGCCACGAGACCATGGACGACGCGAAGAAGGCCTTTTACGAGTATCACGGCTGCCTCATGGAGCCCTGGGACGGCCCCGCCCTCATCGCCTTCACCGACGGCCGCCGCATCGGCGCCGTCCTGGACCGCAACGGCCTCCGCCCCGCGCGCTACTACGTCACGAAGGACGACTTCGTGGTCCTGGCCTCAGAGGTGGGCGTCCTCGACATCCCCGCCGAACGCGTCCTCAGCAAGGGGCGCCTCCAGCCGGGCCGCATGTTCCTCGTGGACCTCGAGCAGCAGCGCATCATCGCCGACGAGGAGCTCAAGCACCGCATCGCCTCGGAGAAACCCTACCGCGTCTGGCTCGGCGAGCATCTGAGCTCCCTCGAGGAGCTCCCGGCCGGCGCCGAGCCGTGCCACCCGTCCCGCGACGAGATCGTGGCGTTGCAACACGGCTTCGGATACACCACCGAGGACCTCAAGATCCTCCTCGCCCCCATGGCCTCCGACGGCGTGGAGCCCGTGGGCTCGATGGGCACCGACACACCGCTGGCCATCCTCTCCGACCGGCCCCAGCTGCTCTACAACTACTTCAAGCAGCTCTTCGCCCAGGTGACCAACCCGCCCATCGACCCGATCCGCGAGGAGCTGATCATGTCCACGGACACCACGATCGGGCCCGAGGGCAACATGCTCCGGCCCGCGCCCGAGTCGTGCCGCCAGATCAGGCTCAAGTCCCCGATCCTCAAGAACGAGGAGCTCGAGAAGCTCCGCCGCCTCGACGGGAAGGAAGGCTTCAAAGCCCTCACGCTCTCGATGCTCTATCCCGTCCGCGAGGGCGGCGAGGGCATGGGGAAGGCGCTGGACCGGCTCTGCGCGGAGGCGGGCCGCGCGGTGGCCTCGGGGGTCAACCTCCTGATCCTCTCGGACCGCGGGGTGGATCGCGAGAACGCGCCCCTGCCGGCGCTCCTGGCGGTCTCGGGCGTCCATCACCATCTGATCCGGGAAGGCTCGCGCACCCGGGCGGGCCTGGTGGTCGAGTCCGGCGAGCCGCGCGAGGTGCATCACTTCGCGATGCTCCTGGGCTACGGCGCCGGGGCGGTGAATCCCTGGCTCGCGCTCGACACGATCGCGGAGCTGTGCGAGGAGAAGACCCTGCCCCTCGATGCCGCGGCGGCGAAGAAGAACTACGTCAAGGCCGCGGGCAAGGGGATCGTCAAGGTCATCTCGAAGATGGGCATCTCCACGATCCAGAGCTACCGCGGCGCCCAGATCTTCGAGGCCATCGGCCTCTGCCAGGAGTTCGTGGACCGCTACTTCACCTGGACCGCCTCCCGCGTGGGCGGCGCGGGCCTGAACGTGGTGGCCCGCGAGGCGAAGCTGCGGCACGACCGCGCCTTCCCCGACCGCTCCGCCAACGGCCACGTCCTCGACGCCGGCGGGCAGTACCAGTACCGGCGCGACGGGGAGTACCACCTCTTCAATCCCGAGACCATCCACCGGCTCCAGTACGCCTGCAGGACGGACAACTTCAAGGTCTTCCAGGAGTACTCGCAGCAGGTGAACGACCAGTCGCGCCGCGCCTGCACCCTGCGCGGCCTCATGGACCTCAAGCTCGCCGACCTGCCCGTGCCCCTTGAGGAGGTGGAGTCCGAGGACGATCTCGTGAAGCGCTTCAAGACGGGCGCGATGTCCTACGGCTCGATCTCGAAGGAGGCGCACGAGACGCTGGCGATCGCCATGAACCGGATCGGCGGGAAGTCGAACACCGGCGAGGGCGGCGAGGACCCGGCGCGCTACGTGCGGGATGCGAACGGCGACTCGCGGAACTCCGCGATCAAGCAGGTGGCCTCCGCGCGCTTCGGCGTGACGAGCGTCTACCTCGTGAACGCGCAGGAGCTGCAGATCAAGATCGCGCAGGGCGCCAAGCCCGGCGAGGGCGGCCAGCTGCCGGGCGGCAAGGTCTACCCCTGGATCGCCAAGGTGCGCCACGCCACGCCCGGCGTGGGGCTCATCTCCCCGCCGCCGCACCACGACATCTACTCCATCGAGGACCTGGCGCAGCTGATCTACGACCTGAAGTGCTCGAACGACCGCGCGCGGATCTCGGTGAAGCTCGTGGCCGAGGTGGGCGTGGGGACGATCGCCGCGGGCGTGGCCAAGGCC
>JAHFOZ010000288.1 GCA_023261405.1 Planctomycetota bacterium | reverse complement strand
GAAGTCGAGTTCGCGATCAAGGTCGACGCCAAGAGTCCCGCCGGCCAGCACAAGGGTCTTTTCTGTCAGGTGTTCGTGATGGAAAACGGCGAGCCGGTCGCGCACAACCTGGGCGGCGGCATCCTGCGCATCGACCCTCCACCGCCCCCCGGGAAGAACGAGCCGGCAAAGCCGGGCGACACCACCGCCAAGACCCCGGAGACGAAGCGCCTGAGCCGGCTGGAGCAACTGCGTCTGGAAGCCGAGAAGGCCGCCAAAGAGGGGAAGGGACAGTAAGGATGATTGCTCTCGTGCTCACCCTGGCCCTGGCCTCCGGCGACGGTCGGCAGGTGACCAAAGTCGGGGTTTTCCCGGATTCCGTCGAGCTCTCGACCTCCAGGGACCGGCAGTCGATCGTGGTGCAGGTCGTCTTCTCGGACGGTGTCACCCAGGACGTGACTGCCGAAGCGCAATTCTCCTTCGCCAATCCCGCCCTTGCCACGCTCAAAGGGAACGTCCTTCATCCGGCGGCGGACGGGACCACGGACCTCACGGTGACCTTTGCGGGCCGCTCCTTCAAGCTGCCCGTCACGGTGAAGGACGCCGCCAAGGATCGCCTGATCAGCTTCAAGCTCGACGTCATGCCCGTCTTCCTGCGGGCGGGCTGCAACATGGGCGCCTGCCACGGCGCGACCCGCGGCAAGGACGGATTTCGCCTCTCGCTCTTCGGCTACGACCCCGACGGCGACTGGCACCGGCTTACCCGCGAGATGTCCGGGCGCCGCCTCAGCGTGGCCGTACCCGAAGAGAGCCTGATGCTCGAGAAGGCCACCGGGAAGGTGCAGCACACGGGCGGCGAGCAGATCAAGCCCGACAGCGAGTCCTACCGCACGCTTTACCGCTGGCTCGAGGCCGGGGCCCCCAAGGACCCGCCCGACGTGGCGCGTCCCGTCGCCCTCGAGATCATGCCCCTCCAGGCGGTGCTCGAGGGTCAGGGAGCCGTCCAGCGGATGACGGTCCGCGCGAAGTACTCCGACGGGACGGACCGCGATGTAACGACCCAGGCGCTCTATCTCACCAACAACGAGAGCTCGGCGAAGATCGACGAGAACGGTGTCGTGACCGGGGGGCAGCGGGGCGAGGCATACGTCTTCGCCCGCTTCGCCACGTTCACCGTGGGATCGCAGGTCATCGTCATCCCCAAGGGGATCGTCTACGAGGATCCCAAGACGCCCGAGAACAACTACGTGGACTCACTCGTGTTCAACAAGCTCCGCAAGCTGAGGCTCCTGCCGAGCGACGTTGCCTCGGACGAGGCGTACCTGCGCCGGGTCTACCTGGACGTCGTCGGCCTGCTGCCCAACCGCGAGGAGATCGACCGCTTCGTGGCCGACCCCGCCCCGGACCGGCGGGGCAAGGTCGTGGACGAGCTTCTCTCCCGCAAGGAGTTCGCGGAGCTCTGGGTGATGAAGTGGGCCGAACTCCTCCAGATCAAGTCCGACAACCAGGGCCGGCTGAGTTACAAGGCCGCCCTCCTCTACCACGGGTGGCTGCAGGATAAGATCGCGCGCAACGTGCCCTTCAACGAGATGGTCCGAGACCTGCTTGGCGCCTCGGGTGGCACGTTCGCGAACCCGGCCACGAACTACTACCAGGTCGAGCAGGAAACCATCAAAGTGTCGGAGAACGTGGCGCAGGTCTTCATGGGGATGCGCATCCAGTGCGCCCAGTGCCACAACCACCCGTTCGACCGATGGACGATGGACGACTACTACAGCTTCGCCGCCTTCTTCAGCCAGGTGGGCCGGAAGAACTCGGAGGACCCGCGCGAGCGCATCATCTTCAACCGGGCCTCGGGCAGCGTGAAGCACCCGGTGAACGGAAGGGAAATGGCCCCCAAGTTCCTGGGCGGCGACGTCCCGGATGTCGCAGGAAAGGACCGCCGGGAGGTGCTCGCCGACTGGCTCGCGTCCCCGGAGAACCCCTACTTCGCGAAGAACCTCGCCAACATCGTCTGGGCCCACTTCTTCGGCCAGGGCATCATCGATGAGGTGGACGACGTCCGCGTCTCGAACCCGGCGAGCAACCCGGAGCTGCTCGAGGAGCTCGGCAGGCGCTTCACCGCCTATAAGTACGACTTCAAGAAGCTGGTGAAGGACATCTGCGCCTCGCGGACCTACCAGCTCTCCACGCGTCCGAACGAGTCCAACGCGCTCGACACGCGGAACTTCGCCAAGAGCTCCCTGCGGCGGATCCGCGCGGAGATCCTCCTCGACGTCATCTCCGAGATCACCGAGACGAAGAACAAGTTCCGCAGTCTCCCGCTCGGCGCCCGGGCCGTCCAGATCGCGGACGGGAACACCACGAACTACTTCCTGAGCACCTTCGGGCGCGCCACCCGCGAGAGCGTCTGCTCCTGCGAGGTGAAGATGGATCCGAACCTCTCCCAGGCGCTCCACCTCCTGAACGGGGACACCGTGAACCAGAGGATCCTGAGCGGGGGCCTGATCAAGAAGCTGATCGACGCCGGGAAGACGCCCGAGCAGGTGCTGGAGGAACTCTATCTCCGTTCCGTAACGCGGAAGCCCACGGCGAAGGAGATCGAGAAGCTGCGCCCGGCACTCCAGGATGCGAAGGCGGCCCCGCAGGAGCTGCAGGACATCTTCTGGGCGCTGATGAATTCCAACGAGTTCATCTTCAACCATTAGCCTGATGAATCCCGCCCTCGCCGCCCTGGCCCTGCTCCTCTCTGCCCAGGAGCCCAAGGACAAGGTCACGTACCAGGACCACGTCCTCCCGATCCTCCAGAACCATTGCCTCGGCTGCCACAACGCAGACAAGCGCAAGGGGGAACTCGACCTCTCCACCTACACGCTTGCCCTCGCGGGAGGATCGTCCGGTGAGGTGCTGCAGGCAGGCGATGCGGCGGCAAGCCCCCTGTACAAGGTCGTGGCCCACCTCGACGAGCCGCACATGCCCCCAAAGAAGCCCAGGATCCCGGATGCCGAGATCGCCGTCCTCAAGAAGTGGATCGAGGGCGGCCTGCTGGAAACCGTGTCCGGGAAGGCCAGGCCGTCCAAACCCAAGGCGGAATTGGCGCTCCTCAAGCCGGCCACCGGCAAGCCCAGCGGTCCCCCCGCGATGCCCGAAGACCTGGTCCTGGAACCGGGCCTGCGCACGGTCCGGGGGGAGACGGTCACGGCGCTCGCCGCGAGTCCCTGGGCCCCGCTCATCGCCCTGGGCGCGCCGCACGAGGTGATCCTTTACAACTCGGAAACGCTGGACCTGGTGGGCGTCCTCCCCTTCCCCGAGCGCCGCCCGCACGTTCTCAAATTCAGCCGCAATGGCAGCCTGCTGCTGGTGGGAGGCGGGCAGGGCGCCAAGATCGGCCGCGTCGTGGCCTGGGATGTGAAGACGGGCGACCGCGTCCTCGAGATGGGCGAGGAGTTCGACACGATCCTCGCGGCGGACATCAGCTCCGACCACTCCCGCATCGCCCTGGGAGGCCCCGGCAAAACCGTCAAGATCTACACGGTCCGCGACGGCGAGTTGCAGAACGCCATCAAGAAACACACCGAGTGGATCACCGCCCTCGAGTTCAGCCCCGACGGCATCCTCCTCGCCACGGGCGACCGGAACGGCGAGGTCCACGTCTGGGAATCCCGCACGGGCAATCTCTTCCACAGCCTCCGGGCGCACAAGGGGCCGATCACCGATCTGAGCTGGCGGACGGACTCGAACCTGCTTGCCACCTCCAGCGAGGACGGCCAGGTGATGACCTGGGAGATGCAGAACGGCCAGCGCGTCGGAGCATGGGCCGCGCACGACGCGGTGTGCTCCGTCGAGTTCGCCCAGGACGGCCGCCTCGTCACCAGCGGGCGGGACCGTCTCGTTCGGACCTGGAGCGGCGACGGCACGAAGGAGAAGGAATTCGAAGCCTTCGAAGACGTCGCCCTCCGTGCGGTCTTCACCCACGATGGCAAGCGCGTGATCGGAGGCGACTGGTCTGGCGCCGTTCGCGTCTGGGATGCGGCCGGCAAGAGGCTGGGCGTCCTCCCCGGGAATCCGCCCGCCCTGGCCGAACGCCTGGAGGCGGATGCGAAAAGACTTGCCGAGACGGAGGCGTCCCTCGTCGGGGCTTCCGAGGCGAACAAGGCCGCTCACGAGGCTGCCGCGAAGGCGGCCGCAGATCTCGCTGCAGCACAGAAGGCCGCCGCGGATGCCGGGGTTGCGTTCAAAGCGGCGGAAGCCAGTGCCGCCGAAACCGCCAAGGCCCAGGAGCAGGCCGCCGCCGCGTTCACAGCCGCGGATGCCGAAGCCAAGGGGCGCTCCGCTGATGCCGCGAAGAAGGGCGAAGCGTTGAAACAGGCGGCGTCCGCCCAGGCGGCCGTCTCCGAGGAGATCCGCAAATTGCAGGAGAGTGCCGCCACCGCGCTCAAGAAGATCCAGGAGGGCGACGAGACCCAGGCGAAGCTTCTCGAGGCGACGCAGAAAGTCGCTGCTGAAAGGGCGGCCGGACTCGTCGGGCTCGCCGAAGCGGCCGGCAGGGCACGGACCGAAGCGGGTCAGGCCGGTGCCGCGGAGTCCGCGGCCCGCAAGACCGTCGAGGAGCGCCAGGCGGCCCTGAAGGCGGCCGACGCTCAGAAGGCCGCGTCCGCGGCGGTGCTCGCCCAGGCGAAGGACGCTCAGGTCCGTGCAGCACAGGGCCTGGACGCCGGCACGAAGGCCTCCGCCGCGGCTGCGGACCAGGCCGTCAAGGCTAAGGCCTCATCCGATACGGCCACCGGGGCCCTGGCCTCCGTCAAGCACGACATCGCCCGCTGGAAGGCCGCACAGTTCAATCTCACGGTCCATGCGGCGAAGCGCGACCTCGCGAAGCTCCAGAAGGAACACGACCGGCTGGCGGTGCAGGCCCAGGAGGCCCTCTCCGCGTCCCAGGAGGCCCTCTCCGCGGTCAAGGCGGGTGAGAAGGCCTTCGAGGACACCGGCGCAATGCTGAAAGCCTCCGAGCCCTCCCTGGCCGCCGCGCGCGAAGGCCCGGCCAAGGCGAAGGCCGCCCATGAGGCCGCCGTGAAGACCGTCCAGGAGAAAGAGGCGCGGGTCGCCGAGGCAGGCGGCTTCCTTACGAAACTGCAGGAGGCGGCGAAAGCCTCCTCCGACAATCCCACGCTGTCCTCCGCCGCCGCCAAGGCCGGCGAGGCCCGCGACCTCCTGGCGAAGGACGCCGAAGCGGCCCGCCAGGCAGCCACCGCGCGCGAGTCTGACATCCGCAAGGCCGAGGCCGCCATCCCCGGCGCCGAGCAGGCCCTGGCGCAGGCCGGAGCAGCGATCGAAGCGGCCAAGGCCAAGCTCGCCGCTCTCAAGGCCGCCTCTGCGAAGGCCTCCGAGCAGGCGCAGGCCGCCCAGGTCCCCGTGGACGCCTTCAAGCCAAAGCTCGATACCGGCAAGGCCCGCGTGGAAACCCTCCGCGCCGAGTACCTGAAGCTCAAACCCGCCCGGATTTAGACCCTTCGAAACACCTCGAACCTTCCACCAGGAAGTATCGCGGCAACCCAAGCCATCCTCACTATCGCTCTTCGTCCAATCAGCCGAGTAACGCATGACCGGGAAATCGCTAGGGCATGCCAGTAGAAGGCGAGTTCGCGGGTCACGGCCGCCACTCTCTCGTGCCTGTATCCTCCCTGGTGGGTCGCTATAGCCCCTCAGAGCCTCTCGAATTATCCTGGACCGTGGTATTTTTCCCATTTGATGGTGATCCACTTCGCTGGCTTCTCGTGGGTGTCAAGCGCTTTGTACACCTGACCTTCATTCATGGCTCGGTCAGTCACGAATTCAACAACACCTGGCGTTTCTAGAACTAGCTGTCGAGTTATGTCGTCCTGAAGCATTTCGATTACTAGATAGCCAAAGGGGAATTCAGTTTGCCTGGTCTTCTTCCCCTTCCGAATGGCTATCACCCCTTTCGTTGGTATCGCGATTACTGTGATCCGATCGCCAAGATCTAGCGCTTGAGCACGTTTCATAATTCCGTCTCGCGCCAGCTTCTCTCTGCCTTCCTCACATCGAACGAGAAACCATGCTGTCTTATCTGTCGTCATGAGCGGCACTCCATGCAAGGCCTTGCAATCGCTGCGAAGACGCACTGAGGCCCCTGAGCTATTCCTCGCATTACCTACAGTTCAACATCGCTCCGAGCAAGACTCCAGAAGTGAATCCAACCAAGAATGCTATCGTGACATGAATTGGATTTGCAGCAGCCAGTGAGACGGCTTCCCCGGCAAATGCCGCCTTGCCTATGGTGCCGAGGCCCAGCCTCGCCATAGCAGCGCGGTTAAATGTAACTGTGATTATCCCCCGTTCCCCAAAATCTATAAGGAGTTGTACTGCGAGAAGGGCTTGTCCGCCAGTAGTCGCACTCTTGGTCAAAAGGTTGAAGTCAATGCTCTGCGGGCCGAAGCCAGCATAGAGTATTCCGGCTCCACTCCCGGCCGCGATTACACCAAGCGTGGCAGAAAGCAATTCAGTTACTTGCCGTCCGACACACTTCCAGAACAATTCGCTTTTTTCCCTCCTACTGCCAAATACCGTAACCAGGAGGAAGCCAAGCAATACTCCTATGATCGCAACGCCGCCGAGTAGTTGGAGAAGACCGAACATCCCACTTGGGTCAATGAAGAGCACTGGATTCGCCTTTGCATAGAGATACCTGTGGAGCAAGAGAGGATCTTGTTCAATGCCAGGGAATGGATCTTCCGAGGTAAGTCTGCCCACGGACTCGTTCAAGTACCTCGCCCTAAGGTAGTAGAAACCTACGTTCGGATCGTGCTGCTCGCCTGTGTAGAGGTAGTTGTTCGCCGTCGATCCGCTTGAGGCGAGCGTCACGCCGAAGGCATCGTACGTGTAGCTGTCGGTGACCTGCGCGCTCACGTCAGTGAGCTGCCGCGTGGAGAGTTGGCCGTCGTAGTGGTAGAAGGACAAGGCCCCGCCCGCGCGCTCCTGGCTGATGAGGTCGTCGC
>JAHFOZ010000287.1 GCA_023261405.1 Planctomycetota bacterium | reverse complement strand
CAGCCGGATCGGGATCTCGCCGTCCCGGACGGCGCGGTCGAGGGTCTTCCCCTCCACGAAATCCATGGCGT
The DNA here is from genome assembly GCA_023261405.1 of Planctomycetota bacterium. Lineage (GTDB taxonomy): Bacteria > Planctomycetota > MHYJ01 > MHYJ01 > JACPRB01 > JACQFK01. Next base: position 6,937 of record JAHFOZ010000287.1, on the reverse strand, counting down.
AGAAATACCGCCCCCCCTCTCCCACGACCTCGTGAATGGGGATGATGTTGGGGTGGCGGAGCTTTGCGGCGGCGCGCGCTTCATGGAAGAACCGGTCGATCTCCTCGCGGGCGCCCCCGGACTCCAGGACCTTTAGGGCGACGAAGCGGTCGAGGCCGCGCTGCCTGGCCTTGTAGACCTTTCCCATCCCGCCGGAGCCCACCATGCCCAGGATCTCGTAATTGCCAAGGACCGACGGAAGATCCACGGCCGCCACGGAGGAGGGGGCCTCGTCCGCCCCCCTGATCGTGGCCCCCATTTCCCCTTCGAGGACGAGTCTCAGAAGGCAGCGGGGGCACACTCCGCCGACCTGGGCGGCGACCACCTCGGCGGAGAAGGAGCCGTTGCAGCGGGGGCAGGTGCGGGTCTCGGCCACGAAAAGCCTCTCAATTTGCGCTGGAAGGGATTGGGGAAAGTGGGGGCCGGGCTTTCATAAAATCAACAGGAGAGGGAGCGGAAAAGCTCGTCGATCTCGGCCCGGACCTCGGACGGGGACTCCACCGAACGGAGGATCCTCTCCTCGAGCAGCCGACGGAAGTCGGCCCGGGCGCGGTGCAGGGTGTTGGTGATGTCCGATTCGCTCACGCCGAACTCGCGCGCCAGGGTCGGGTAGTCCGCCGGACGGGCGCGGGAGTCGAGTTCGTAGAAGCGGACGAAGATCTGGTAGTGAACGGACTTTCTGCCCGACGAGAGGGATTCCCTCAGGCAATCGAGACATTCGCGGAGGAGGGCGAGCGCCCATCGTTGCGTGAAGGCATCGGCCGGGCTGCGGCCGGCATCGTCGGGACCGGCGAGGAGACGCTCGGCGGTGACCGCATCGAGCGGAACCCGGGTGAGCCCTCCGCCCCGCTTGGCGGCCTGCTCGTGATCGTGACGGCCCGAAAGAAAGCGGTCCAGCACGACGAAAAGGAAGGTCCGGAACCGGCCCCGCGCGGGGTCGGCCGCATCGGCCCAACGTTTCTCGAACCACGTGGCGAAGAATTCCTGCGTGAGATCAAGGGCCCGTTCCGGATCGCCGGTCCGGCGCCGTACGTGGCCATAGACGGGAAGCCAGTAGACCCGCGCGAAATCCTCCATGGCGGCCCGGGCCACGTCGGAGGCGGGATCGCAGGATTCGAGGATGAGGCGCCAGGACGTATTCTGCGATGCGTCGATCACGGGGAATGATAGCCCCAATCTCCGGGAAGGTGAAGAAGTCTCCCCCGATGGTAGACTACCGGTCATGGTGCTCCTGCTGGCCCTCGCGCTCCTCGCGGGCGACCCTCACGTGATCGAGGTCGTCGACGACGCGAGCGGGCGTGGCGTGCCGCTCGTGGAGCTCCGCACCGTGAACAAGACCCGTTTCGTCACCGACAGCGCGGGGATCGTCGCCTTCGACGAGCCCGGGATGATGGACCGCAAGGTGTTCTTTACCGTCTCGAGCCACGGATACGAGTGGGAGAAGGACGGGTTCGGGTTCCGCGGGGCGGCGATCGAAACGAAAACCGGCGGGAAGAGCACGATCCGGATCAAGCGGCTGAACATCGCCGAACGGCTCTACCGGGTGACGGGCCAGGGAATCTACGGCGAGTCGGTGAAGGCGGGCCTGAAGGCGCCGATCCGGGAGCCGGCGCTGAACGGCGGCGTGCTCGGACAGGACACGGTCCAGACGATCGCGTGGAAGGGGAAACTCTGGTGGTTCTGGGGCGACACGCTGCGGGCGGGCTACCCGCTGGGGAACTTCGCCGCGAGCGGCGCGACGAGCGAGCTCCCCGGCAAGGGCGGCCTCGACCCCTCCGTCGGCGTCGACCTCAAGTACTGGGTGGACGCGGAGGGCTTCAGCCGGGGGATGGTGCGGGGGCTCGACGCCCCGCCGGGCCCCATCTGGATCTTCGCGCTCATGATCCTGAAGGACGAGTCCGGGACGGAGCGCCTCGTCGCCGACTACGTCGTGGTCAAGACGCTCGGCGTGACGCTCCAGCGCGGGCTCTGCGTGTGGGACGAGGCGAAGGAGCAGTTCGGCCCGCTCAGCACGTACCCCATCGACGAGCCGCTCCACCCGGGAGGCCAGCCCATCCGGATCCGGGACGAAGACGGCGAGCGCTTCTACTTTCCGTCACCCGATGCCATCGTCCGCGTCAAGGCGGACTGGAAGGCGGTCCAGGACCCGAAGCAGTACGAAGCCTTCACGTGCCTGCAGCCCGGGACGCGGTACCGCAAGGGACAGGCGAAGCTCGACCGGGACGCCGGCGGGACGCTCACGTGGGCCTGGAAGAAGGAAACGGGGCCGGTCACGGAGAAGGACCAGGAGGAGCTGATCAAGGCGGGCGCGATGAAACCCGCCGAGGCCTGGTACCGCCTGAAGGACCGGGAGGGCGACCGGGTCCTGCTGCACGGCGGGACGGTGTGCTGGAACGAGTCCCGGAAACGGTGGATCCTGATCGCGCTCCAGGCGATGGGCAGGACGTCGCTGCTCGGCGAAGTGTGGTATGCCGAGGCGGAGCGCCCGTGGGGACCCTTCGAACGCGGCGTGAAGGTCGTCACGCACGACAAGTACACGTTCTACAACGTGGTGCAGCATCCCGAGTTCGACCAGGACGGCGGGCGGCGCATCTACTTCGAGGGGACCTACACCGCGGAGTTCTCGGGGAACAAGGACCCGACGCCCCGCTACGACTACAACCAGATCATGTACCGGCTGGACCTGGCGGACGAGCGATTGAAGCCCGCACAGCCGGGGCGCTAGACGCAACGACAGGACCTCGCGGGGCGTAACCACGGGTAGACATCGTTTGGGAGCGGGTTCCATGAAAAGCGTCCTCCTCGGCCTCCTCGCCCTGGGTTTCGCCGGCCAGACCGACGGCGACAAGGCCCTCCCTCACATCGACAAGCCGCCCGCCAAGCGCCGGCCCGGCACGCACCTGAGCCTGCTCCTCACCTTTCACGGGGCCAACGGCAACCAGAACTCGCTCGTGGGCAAGGCCGAAGAGATGCTCCAGAAGGCCGAGGTCCGCGACGAGTTCGTCGTGATCGGCTTGAAGTCGAAGGAGGTCGGCTGGACCGACAAGGACGACGAGCCCGTGAAGGCGTTCATCCCCTGGGCAATCAAGACCTACTCCGTCGACCCGCGGCGGGTCTACGGCCTCGGCGTCTCCTCGGGCGCGTGGTACCTCAACCGATTCGCGCCCGCGAACTCGGACCTCCTCGCCGGCGCGATCTCCTACGTGGGCGGTATGGGAAACCCGCCCTCCTCCAAGGACCCGAAGTCCCATGCGGAACTCTACTGGGTGATCGGCCACAAGGACGACACGCTCCCGCCGAGCCGCACCCGCCCCTCAGCGGAGGCGTACCTCAAGGCCGGCTTCCGTGCGGTGTACCGCGAGATGCTCGACCACGCCCACGAGGGCCCCAAGGACCCGACCGAGCCGGAGACCGTCCAGTGGATGCGCGCCCTGCGGAACAAGCGGCTGCCCCCGGGCGCCGACGACCAGGACTTCCTGAAGAAGTTCGAGGATGCCTCGAAGTCATCCTCGGGCCTCTCGGCCGGAGGCACCTGGATCCGCCTCGCCATGATCGGCGGTCCACAGGCGGCGCCGGTGGTCCTTCAGGGTCTCGCGAGCGACCGCGCGGGCGTGCGCGGCGCCGCCGCCCAGGCGTGCACCCAGACGATGTTCGACGACAAGGTGGTCGACGCCCTCGTCACGCTGCTCGAGGACAAGGATGCCAAGGCCCGTCGGACGGCGATCTCCGCGCTCGCGTTCCAGGGCCGATGGAACTACGCGCAGGCGCACGCGGCCCTCTGCGCGATGGTGACGGATCCTCAGCGTACTGAAGGCGACCGCCGGGCGGCCGCGCAGGGCCTTGCGGAGATCGTCCGAATCGACCTCATGGGCACGTACCTCTACAGGGACATCATCCGCACCCTCGTAGCCCTCCTGGCCGACCGCGACGGCGCGCTCCGTCAGACGGCCTTCCAGGCGCTCCAGCCTGTCCAGGCCGATGGTTTCGGCTACAGCCCCGCGATGGCGGAGGCCCAGCGCTCCAAGCCCCTTCAGCGCTGGATCGAGTGGTGCGAGAAGACCTGCGGCCCGCGCGGGCCGTGAGCAGCGACCTGCGCACTCCTTCGCGATTCCTCGCCGGGGAGCGCGTGGCACGGCACCTGCTCTACTCGCGCCCTGATGAAGAACTTCCTCGAACTCGTCCGCCGCCCGCCGAAGAAACGTCCCCTCCCCGACACCCCGCCCCCTCCACGCGGTGAACGCGCGCGCACGGTGCTGGCCTATGCCCTCATCGGGGCGGTGGGGCTCGCCGTGCTCGCGTCGGGGTCCTTGCCGCTCGCCGCCGCCTATCTCGTGGCCTGCCGCGTGACGTACCTGCTGGGGATCGGCTTCATGCTCAAGTCCGCGGAGCGCCGGTACGGCACCCTCACGGAACGGGAGGCCGAGACCCAGTTCCACCGGGCCTGGACGTTCGCCTCGAGGGTCATCAACCAGGATGCGATCGCCCTCGTCGTGCTCTCGCTCGTGAGCGCGGGGACGATCCCCTACGAAACCCCCCGCCGGGTCGTCCTCCTCCTGGGGACGGCGATGATCGTCGGGGGCTTCGCCGTGAAGGCCTGGGCGGCGGCGTCCATCGGCACCCGGAACTACTTCTTCCGGGATTTCTTCCACCCGCCGGACATCAACGGGGGTTGCCGCTCGGGCCCCTACCGCTGGTTCGACAACCCGATCTACTCGGTCGGCTACGCGGCCGCCTACGGCTTCCCGCTCCTCCTGGGATCGTGGCCCGGCCTGCTGGGCGCGCTCTTCACCCACGGGATGGTCTTCGTCTTCCATCTCTGGGTGGAGCGGCCGCACGTGCGCCGCCTCTACGGTCCCTGAGGGATCAGCGAACCGCGGCCGCCTCGAGCGCCGCGGTCATGGCATGGCGTCCCGTGAACTTCTCCACCCCCGCGGGCCGCACGAGATAGACGGAGGGGACCTGCAGCCCGCCCGGCAGGTCCCGCGCGCGGAGCGGCTTCACCGCCGACTTGTTGAGGGCGAACTCCTGCTGCACCTGTCCGAAGTCCGCGTCGGTGGAGACCCAGAGGATCCGCGCGCCCGCCGCGGCCGCGCGCCGCTCGTGCCCCTCGGCCTCTCGGAGCTCCGCGACGCAGGCCAGGCAGTCGAGACTGAAGAAAACCACGAGGCGGGGCGCCTCAGCACCCGCGGGATCGAGCTCCGCCGCCACCTTCCGAGCATCGGGCTCCGGCGGGACCGTGGGCGGCGGCGTCGCGGCCGGCGGCTCGAGCTTCCGGAGTACTTCCACCCGGATCCCCTTCGGATCGCCCTCGACCAGCGTGACGACCCGGTTCGCCGCGAACCCCTTGTACTCGTCCACCTGCCCCGAGGGCCAGCGCACGGAGACATCCGCCGACTCCGCCTTGCCCAGCCCGAAGTGGAGCTCGGGGGCGTTGCCGGAGAGATACCCCGTGCCGCAGGCGAGTTCCTGCACCCGCCCGTTCACCGTCACCCGCGCGCCGATCCCGAAGCGGTTGGACTTCGTCCCGCGCAGCCGGAGCCGGAGCCAGCGATTTCCCCCCGCCGCGCGGTTCAGCATCGCCACGATCGGGTTCCGGAAGTGGTTGTGAAGGACGACGTCGAGGGCGCCGTCCTGGTCGAGATCGACGAGCGCGAACCCTCGGCCGTCCTCCGTGCGCGCGATGCCCAGCGTCGACCCGATGTCCACGAAGCCGCTCCCGGTGTTGTGGAAGAGCGGGTCGGCCTCGTTCCCGCTGAAGGAGACCAGGGGCCCCACGCTCCCGAGCCGGCGCAGTCGGCCGAACCGGTTCTGCACCTCCGGGTTGCGGGAATCCGAGACCGCGAGGTCCTTGACGTGATCCCGGAAGCGGCCCGTCAGGGAAAGGCCCGCCCGGGGATCCCCCGCATGGCTCACCCGCGCCCTCACGAGGCGCCAGTAGGGCGATCAGAGGTCCGAGGTCGCGAAGGCCGACGTGCGGAAGCCGTTCACCACGTAGAGGTCCGGGAGGGCGTCGTTGTCGTAGTCGAACGCCGCGGAGCTCCAGGCCCATCCGGCGCGAGCCACCCCCTGCTCCGGCGTCACGTCCTTGAAGGTCCCGTCCCCCAGGTTGCGCAGGAGCGTGTTGCCCCGGGCCATCTTGAGCAGCTTGCCGTGGGCCTCCGACCCCAGCTTCCCCGGGTCGCGCCCGAGCACCCGGTTGCCCGCCGTGGAGTACATGTTCGAGACGTAGAGGTCGAGCCGCCCGTCCCCGTCGAAATCGAGCCAGGTGACGCCCATCCCGAACCCCGTGTCCTCCGCCCGCGCGGCCGGGGTCACGTCCTCGAAGCGACCGTCGCCGCGATTGCGGAAGAGCCGGTTGTCCCCATAGTCGTTGGCCAGGTAAAGGTCGGGATCGCCGTCGCCGTCGTAGTCGGCGAACGCCGCCGCCAGACTCCAGCCGGGGTCGGCCACGCCCCGCGCCGCGGCCTCCTCGCGGAACGTCCCGTTCCCCTGGTTGATCCAGAGCTGGTTCGGGATCCCGTTGCGGGCTGCGAACACGTCGGTTGGAATCTCCTCGGCCAGCGCGGGGTCCTCCGCGGAGTCGTCGTAGTACATGCAGACGTAGAGGTCGAGGTCGCCGTCCCGGTCCACGTCCGCGGCGCAGACCATCATGGCCGGCCCGTTCGTGCGGAGCCCGGCCGCCTCGGTGACCTCGACGAATTTCCCGCCGTCGTTCCGGTACAGGGCCAGCGCGCTCGCGGGGTTGGGCTGGAGCTTCCGTTCCGGGGTCAGGTCGCGAAGTCGCGCGGGCTCGAAGTTCGCGACCAGGAGATCGAGGTCGCCGTCGTTGTCGTAGTCCAGGAAGAGCGCCGAGGCCCCGCTCGCATCGTTGACGACCCCCAAGGCCGCCCCGCGTTCG
>JAHFOZ010000655.1 GCA_023261405.1 Planctomycetota bacterium | reverse complement strand
GGCCATGTAGTAGATGTCGGCCATCAGCCACTCGGGAGCGCCCCGGTCCATGCGGACGCCCGTGGGCCCGCGGCGGTACAGGGTGGGGACGCCCTCGACCCTGTCCAGGTTGGCCAGGGCGGCGGCGTCCACCCGGTAGACCTCGCCCCGTACCCAGGAGCCAGACTGGGGCACCGGAGCGGCGACGGGGTAGCTGCCCAGGTCGTAGAGGGCGAAGCCGGCGACCTCGCCCGAGCCGAGGAACTCGACGCCGTCGCGGCGCATGTGGGCGGACAGCCGCCCACCCTTGCGGAGCGTGCCGTAGACGAAGACGTTGGTGGTCATCATCGGCTCACTCCCAGGGAGCGCCGCGGCGCTCTGCCCGAACCATGGCGGCCTCGGCCCGGGCACGAGCCAGGAAGCCGGCCTTGCGGCGGGCCAGGGCCTTCTTGACGAGCTTCTCGCGCTCCTGCTCGCACCCCCGGCACCGGCCCCTCCCGTCGCACACGCAGTTCTTGTTCATCTCTCCATCCACCTTTCCGCGGGCCTGACCCGCACCCCATACATAGCCCAAGCTAGGGCCAGGCGCAAGGGGAATCGACTGTCCCGTCGCCCCCGAGCGGGCGACGTAGACGAGCGTCAGGACAGCCAGGAGGCTCACGCGGCGACCGGGATGGTCGAGTAGCCCTTCTCGGAGACGAGCATGGCCCCGGCGAAGTGGTTGCGGAGGACGGCCCAGAGAGCCGCGCGGGCCCGCTGGTCGGTCGGGACGGTCCATACCTTGGTGTCCCGGTCCCAGCGCGCGCCGACCCGGGCGGCCTTGAGGGCGGCGACGAAGTCGGCGCGGTAGGGCGTCTTGACGGCCAGGCGGTCGCCGACCGGCAGGACCTCGACCTTGCCAGCCGCGTTGTCGGCGAGCTTGGTGGCGAGGCGAAAGTAGCCGAGGAGGTAGATGGCGGCCATGAGGGCGCCCTTCTCGGCGAGGTCTTCGGACCGGGCGAAGCGGTGGACCAGGAGGTTGCTGGCGCGGCGGGCGTCGATGCCCCAGGCGGCCACGATTGCTGCTGGGGCTCCGGGGCCGAGGAGGTCCGGGATGATGTCGAGCGCCTGGGCCGCGGCGAGCCAGTCGGGGGCGCCCTGGGCGTCGTTGTAGCCGTACTTCTTGCGGCAGTCGGGGCCCACCCCGGTCTCGACGCTGGTGGCGTCGAGCAGGGGGCGGCCGCAGCAAGCGCAGGAGGTGGCCAGCAGCTCGCAGGCGGGTGCGGTCTCGTAGGACATCAGAGCACCTCGAACTTCTGCATGGCGACGGCCAGGAGGTGGTCGTAGTCGCCGGCCGTCATCTCCTTGAGGATGGCGTCGATGTCGGCCTTCTCCATGCCGGCCTTGCGGGCGGCCCCGCGGCACTTGGCCATGATGGCGAAGGCGTTGCCGTCCGTTCCGGTGAGCTTGACTGTGGGTTTCATGGGGTCTTCTCTCTTTCTGCCCGCTGGGGGCAAGAGAAGACTAGCCCAAGCTAGGACCACTCGCAAGGGGAAAAGCGACAAGCCAGTCGCGGAGGACGATCTCCAGGTCGTCGGTCGGCTGAGCGGCGTCGAGCCGCAGCAAGCAGCCCAGGAACGAGTCGGCGAAGCGGGCGGCCTTGGTGGAGCGGCCCTTCATCCAGGCGGGGCTCTGGGACGACCCCCGGAGGGCGCGACGTTCCCCCAGGACGGCGTCGTCGGTTGTGAGGTGGAGGCAGGCCAGGGAGGCCCGCCCGGCGAACCAGGAGGTCACGCCAGCGTGGCTAAACCGGTCTCCGTCGAGGATGGTGAGTGGGACGGCCGCCAGGCAGGACTCCCAGTAGGCCAGGGCGAGCTGGACGCCGTTGTACGGGACGGTGTCGGCGCCGTCGAACGTGCCGCCCGAGTAGTGGCCCGCGGCGCACACGCGCGGACCGACCGTCCACTTGGGAGCGGCGATGAGCTGCGAGCCCGGGTCGAGCAGGCGGCGGACCAGGGTGGTCTTGCCCGCGCCCGGGGGGCCGACGATGAACAGGACGGTCATTCGAACCTCTCGTGGATGGCGACGGCGGACGGGTGGTAGTCGTTGGCGAAACACGGCCAGTCCAGGTCCATGTGGATGATCTGGCCGGTCTGCCGGTACCAGTTCTGCTTGACCGGCTTGACGCCCACGTCGGGGAAGCAGCACTCGCGGCGGAGGGGGACC
>JAHFOZ010000641.1 GCA_023261405.1 Planctomycetota bacterium | reverse complement strand
GATCTCGAGGTTCTCGTAGCGGCGGCTCTCGTAGAACTTCCCCTCGCAGTAGAGGATCGCGCTCCAGTGGTTGACGAGGCCGCTGACGACCTCGCGGAGCGTGGTGCCCACGGCCTCGACCTGCGGGTACTGCTTCACCACCCGGCTCACCATGGCCTTGTAGCTCCCGACCTCGAGGCCCTTGAAGTCCTCCTTCACGCCCTCGATCTTCATCCCGAGGACCTTGATGAAGTCCTCCTCGTTCCCGATCAGGACCTTGATGAAGGGGATGAGCTTCTCGGTCGCGGCCCTGGCGTCCTTCGCGCTCCAGAGCTTCGAGCGGAAGTTGAGGTCGTAGCTCGTCACCACGCCCGCCTCGTGCGCGGCCTTGAGGGCCTCGAGCGCGACCCCGGCCGTGGAGGGGGAGAGGGCCGACCAGATGCCGCCCGTGTGGAACCAGCGGACGCCGCCCGCGAAGACCTTCTTCCAGTCCACGTCGCCCGGCTTCATCCGGCTCGCCGCGGAGTGGCCGCGGTCGTACATCGTGACCGAGCCGCGCACGCCGGTGCCCACCTCGGTCCAGTTGAGCCCCACGCGGTCCTGCCGCCCCACGCCGTCGTAGGGCACCCAGACCACGTGGGAGAGGTCGAGGCCGGCTCCCCGGGCGTGCTGGTGTATCATCATGGCGACGTAGTTGTCGGGCAGGCGCGAGACCCAGCCGGCGCGGAGGCCCATCCGGGCGGCCGCGTAGGCCACGTTGTATTCGCCGCCGCCCACCCAGGCCTCGAACCTGCTGGAGAACTCGATCCGCTGGCGGCCCTCGGGGGAGAGGCGGATCATGCACTCGCCGAGGGAGAGGAGGTCGAGCCGGGCGTCCTTCGCGTCCCTGATTCTCATCTAGCTGAACTCCATGGAGGAGAAACCGCCGTCCACCGTGAGGTGGCAGCCCGTGACGAAGCTGCCCGCCTTGCGGGCGCAGAGGAAGACCGCCGGCCCCATGAGCTCCCGCGGCTCGCCGAAGCGGTTCATGGGCGTGTGGGCCATGATCTTGGCCACCCGCTCGGGCTGGAGGATCTTCCTGTTCTGCTCGGCGGGGAAGAAGCCGGGGGAGAGGGCGTTCACGCGGATCCCCTGCGGGGCCCACTCGCGCGCGAGGTTCATCGTGAGGTTGAGCACGGCCGCCTTCGTGGCGCTGTAGGTGAACACGCGGGAGAGCGGCCGGATCGCCGACATCGAGGTGATGTTGAGGATCGTGCCGCCCTGCTTCTGGTCGATCAGCAGCTTGCCGAAGACCTGGCAGCCGAAGACCACCGACTTGTAGTTGGTCTCGAGGATGCGCTGCATCTCCTCGTCTGAGATCTCCAGGAAGGGCGTGGGCGAGTTGGTGCCCGCGCCGTTGAGGACGATCGTCACCTTCCCGAAGGCCTTCACCGCCTCGGCGGCCACGCGCTCCACCTCGGCCTTCCTCGTGACGTCGGCCCCGATGAAGACCGCCTCGGCGCCCGCGGCCCTGATCGCGGCGAGGCGCTTCTCGGCCTTGGCGGCATCACGGCCGACGAGGGCGACCCGGGCGCCCGCCTGCGCGAAGCCCTGGGCCATGGCGCTGCAGAGCTCGCCCGTGCCGCCCGTGACCACGGCCACTTCGCCCTCGAGCGAGAACTGCTCCGCGAGGAAGGCATTCATAGGCGGGCGATTATAGGAATTCCGGCCGGGCAAGTAAACGCGCAGGACCCTTTGGATACAATGCGTCCGGATGAGATGCCCCCTATGCGGGAAGGATTTCGAGACGCCCGGCGGACTCGACCGCCATGCGTGTCCCGGAGTGACCGGGGGCCCTGCGGCCGGGCCCCGAGGCGGGCGGTACTGGACGAAAGGGGCCCTGCTCCTGAGTTCTGCAGGCGCCGTCGCCTTGGGCATACTCCTTTTTCAGGGTACCGCGACCACTCTTCGCGTCATCGTGGGGTCGATCGCGGCCCTGGTCTGGTTTCTCAGCGTCCTGATGACCTTCGCGGTTCACATGTCGGAGGGCTCGGGCTGGGTGGGGATGATTCGCGGCGTCGCGCGGACCCCGGAGGGAAATCTGACCCTCTGGACTCTTACCCTCATCCAGGTCGTCGCCATGGGGGTGGCGATCTTGTGCTTCGGGATGGGCTGGGGGGAATGACTCGGCCCTACGGCGTGACGATGATGCGGATCGTCCCGTCGTAGTCGTC